>CAZRTY010000046.1:0-10120 GCA_964603055.1 uncultured Rhodothermales bacterium
CCTGAGCGCTGCATCCCGACGATGACCTCCCGCCCCATCTCCGACGTCACGTACACATCTTCGCCGAACGTCTCATAGAACCGCGGCCACGGCGCGGATCGACCCACATCGAGCACCGGCGCGAAATTCCACGGCGTGCCGGCGGCGAGCACTTCATCGCCCGTGACTTCGCCCGCGCGCCGGGCGAGGTTACGATTGAAGGTAGCGGCGAGCCCGTGGTTATGCGGGAAGATGGTGCCTTCGCGCATGTAGTTGTGCCCGTGCACGGCGTCGACGCCGTAGATAATGGGAATGCCGAGCCGAGATTCACGCGTCGCGACGTCCTGGATCTCCGTGACGAGGTCGCGCCAGCCAGCGAGCGACAGTGCTTCGTCGATGACGTTGAAAAGCGAGCCAACGTGATGGGTGAGGATTGCCTCACGCAATTTGTCGGGGTCGAGATTCACACGGCCGCGTTCGCGCGGACCATCGGCAGCAATCGCCGTGAGCGTGACCTGCGTCATCTGGCCGACCTTCTCCTCCAGCGTCATCTCGGCAATGAGCGAGTCGACCCGATCGGACGGCGTAAGCTGATAACGCTGGGCGAAAGCGGACGGCACCATCATCACAAACATCAGGAGGAGGGTGAGGAAGCGAGGTAGACGCAGATCAGACATAACTCAATGGCAATGAATGCGGGAATGGTAACATAGCGCCGCATCACGGCGCTGCGTACATATCGGGCAGGTCGTCTTCGAACATCATGAGCGGGTCATTGCGAAAGTCGACGAAGCTCTCCACGCTCGGGTGTCCAGGATGCGGTGCGTAGAAATGATCGGGGCGGTCGCGCTCGATGTTGGCGTTGCGCCAGACGAGCACATACGCGATTCGCGAAGATGCGTCGCTGTGTTTGAAGGCGGCGAGCAGGCGGTCCGTCCAGTAGTTCGGATCAGGAATCGTTTCGGATCCGGTCTCGGTTAGTGCTGGAATCTTGCCGCGCGCCTCGGCCAGTTCGACGACCATCTTCAAACGTTCGCCCAGCACTGCGACGCCGTCGTCCTGGCGGAGCGCTCCGTAGTCGTCGAAACCGAGCAGGTCCACATAGTCATCGCCCGGATAGTACTCGAGGTATTGCTCCTCCGAGCGAAAGGTGTCGGTCGAGTACGCATAGAGCAAGTTGTGGACGCCGCGTTCATCCCGCAGATAATCGACCGTAAAGCGCCAGAGCTGCTTGTATTCCTCGGGTGTCGCGTGATCCTTCCCCCACCAGAACCACGAGCCCGTCATCTCGTGATACGGCCGGAAGATGATCGGGACGAGCGTCGAATCGCCGTCGGTGTGGGCAACAAGGCTTGAGGCAAAATCGGCGAAGGTGTCCAGCCACTGGCGATACGTCTCATGATGCTCGCCGCCGGGAAGAATCGTGACGACCGCTCTCGTGGTGTCCCATGAGTTATGCCCGGTCACCGGGTTGTTCATGTGCCATCCGATCGTGTTGACAGCGCCGCGTTCATAAGCCTCAACAATCCACCTCCGCATGTTGTCGAAGTTGACGTTGTCGAGGTTAGCGTCGTCACCGCGCTCGAGATTGCCCACATCCCACCCAAACACGGCAGGGTACGAGCCGGCAACATCGCGAACATCGGAGCGCCCGTCTTCGGCCCACCAGTCGACACCGTAGGCCAGGTCGTCCTGGTGACCGAAGAGGACGTGCGTCCTGGCAACGTCCTTCAGGTTGTGGAAGAGCGCGCGTGTTTCGGCCGTCGCGTTGCCGTCGATGGGTCCGCCGGCAGCTGCGGCAGGCGCTCCCTGACTCGAACAGCCGGATATCAAGATGACAAAACAGGCGAGCGCAATCGTAATCGTAGGTACTTTCATTCCTGATTGTGTCGTCATGGATGGTGATGATGCGTCATATCCTCCGCCTCCCTCGTGTTGAGCTATCCCGATGAAGCCGGCGCTTGTACCGACTGGACGTCAGCGGCGCGGCGCATGACTTCGAGACACATGCGGCCGTTGTGATAGGGACATTTCCACGGCCCCGTCTTGTCGGACTCATAAGCGTTGCCTTGCCGATCCACGCGCTCATGCCACTCGCCGTGCACATGATCGACGATGTGCCGATTCGTGAACTCCCAAACCCGCTCGGCGGCGCGCAGAAACGCGTCATCGCCCGAGATCTGGAATGCGGCGATGAACCCCACGACGGCTTCGGCCTGCGGCCACCAGTACTTGTCGGCATCGGTTATGCGGCCGTCCTGGCTTTCGTACACAAGGCCGCCGTCGGCGTCGAGTCCGCGTTGCTTCACGTTACGCGCGATCGTCAGCGAGGCCGTGCGGACGCGCTCACTAAGCGCGTCATCGCCCAGCACCTCCGCCGCCTTCAGGAGCAACCATGAGGCTTCAATATCGTGCCCAAACGATGTCGCGCAACTCTTTGGCGTCCAGTCTGAGTCAAAGAATTGAATCAGCGAGGACGTCTTCTCGTTGATGATGCGGGTGAGGAAGATGGCGACGAGCTCGTAGAGCCGCTCGCGCAGACGGCGATCGGGCCACGCCCGGTAGAGATTGGTGAAGGCCTCGAGCACATGCAGATGCGTGTTCATGCTCTTGCGCTCGTCGGCATCTTTGTCGCTCAGGCGGACGTCGTCGAGCAATGACCAGTCGCGGGCGAAGGCCTCCTCATAACCGCCATGCGTGGCGTCGTGGGCGTAGCGATCGATCAGTTCGAAGAGCTCGATCGCGCACTGGAGCTCGCGCTCGCTGCCGGTGGCAATGTGATACTCCGAGAGGGCGTATATCGCGAACGCCTGGGCGTAGACATGCTTACGATCGTCAAGTACGTTTCCTGCCGAATCGAGCATCCAGTAGACACCGCCGTAGCGTTTATCGACGAAACGCCTCCGTACGAACAACGCCGCGTGCGATGCCGCCTCGAGGTACTGTTCATCGCCGAGGCCTCGATACGCCGCGGAGAACGTCCACAAAATCCGGCTGTGCAGAATGGAGCCCTTGGGCGCCGACGGATCGGGAACGTTGTTCGAACTGACCTCCCCGACGAACCCACCGTTGGTCTTGTCGACGGTGTGCGTGAGCCAATACGGAAGTATCCCGCGGGTCAGTTCTTCGCGCACCTCGCTGCGCAGCCGTGTCAATCGCTCAGCCGGCATGGCGTGCAGACTTCAGGTACTCGACGTTCCGGCGGATGAGGTCGAGACGCTGCTGAACGCTGCCGCCCGTCGTCAACGAGTCGGCAGGGGTATGCCGGGCATAATCCAACAGCGTGTCGATAGTCGTGGTGGCTACGTGACAGCGAGTGTCGGACGAGGCGTAGTAGACGAACACCGTACCATCATCATCGGCGATCCAGCCATTCCCAAAAACAACATTCGAGACATCGCCGACGCGCTCCTCTCCTTCCGGAGCAATGATGTATCCGGCCGGCTCGTAGATGACGCGATCAGGCTCATCGAGTGCCGTCACGAAAAGGTAGAGCACGTAGCGGAGTCCGGCGGCGGTATTGCGAACGCCATGCGCGAGGTGGAGCCAGCCTTCCGCCGTCTTTATGGGGGGCGGTCCCTGGCCGTTCTTCACCTCCTTGACGGTGTGGTAGAGCCGGCGGTCGATGATCCTTTCCTCGGTGACGACCGGCTTCTCGATGTCATTGCACAGCCCCCACCCGATCCCACCGCCGGATCCCGTGTCGATAAAGCTGTCCTGCGGACGCGTGTAGAAGGCGTAGCGTCCGTCCACAAATTCAGGATGCAAGACGACGTTCCGCTGCTGCTCGGACGGCGTTTGCAAATCCGGAAGGCGCTCCCATGCAATCAAATCGCGCGTCCGAACGATCCCCGCCTGCGCGATCGCCGCCGAGGGGTCGGCGTTGTTCGGATCCTTCCGCTCCGTGCAGAAGACGCCGTAAACCCATCCGTCCTCGTGCTCGGTCAGGCGCATGTCGTAAACGTTGACGTCGGGCTCCGACGTCTCCGGCAATTGCAACGGCTCATCCCAGAACCGGAAGCCATCGACGCCAGTCTCGCTTTCAGCGACGGCGAAGAATGATTTCCTATCGGCACCTTCCACACGAGCCACGAGCAGGTACTTGCCGTTCCACTTGATGGCGCCAGGATTAAACACTGCGTTAATCCCCATCCTTTCGATAAGCGCCGGATTTCGGTCGGGGTTCAGATCGTACCGCCACGTCAACGGGGTATGAGCGGCGGTAAGAACCGGATGCCGGTATTTCGTGACGACACCATTCGACGGCTCGACGGGTTCGTTCCTGCGCGACAGCAGCGCTTCCTGCTGAGACGAAAGTGCTTGTAACCGTTGTTGGTATGATGTGCGCTTACTCACCGCTCCCTTCTGAGTCCTTGTCATACTGATAAATTCCACTACGAATGCTAGTGCCCGGCAACCTCAGCCGGCCGCGCCTGCGGGTCTCCTTCGACGCCCGGTGCCACGAGGTCGGACGGGTAGTCTTCCATCCGGTCGTACCAATTCACTTTCAGGATGCCCATTGTGACCACGACCAGCGTCACGCAGATAAGGACGGCCGAAAAATCTTGAAGGATGATGTAAACGCCGGTGGCCGTGAGCGCGCTTTGCCACACGATGCCTACCGCCACGTTGACCATGTCTCGCTTGAAATGGCCGTTCCGCAGCACGTCGGGATTCTCGGCGACCACGAGATCGTGAATCGGCCCCCAAAAGCCCCACGGGCGGACTTTGAGGTAAAAGTTCTTTAACACCTCGACGTCATCCGGAGGTGTTTTGAGACTTCCAACGACGCAACCGATCAGAGACACGACGAGGATCGCGGGGAAGGCGAACAACGGCGCCGCCTCGCCGAAGGTGCCTCGTCCCCAGATCAGGTTCATGAGTTCGGGAATGAAGCCCGCGCTCACGAGTCCGGCCACCATCCCCCAGAAATATCCGTAGCTATTGAACCGCCACCAGTACCACTTGAGCAGGTTGGCGGCGGTATAACCTCCGTAAAGCGCGCCGACGATCCACAGCACGACCGTATTGAGATCGGGGATCACGAAGCCAAGCGCCGTTCCGATGATAACCACCGCCAGCGAAGTGACATAGCTCATCCGGACGTACTTGCGCTCTGAGGCGTTCGGATTGATATACCGTTTGTAGATATCGTTGACGATATACGCCGGCGCTGCGTTGACGGTGGCGGCGTACGTCGACATGAAAGCGGCAATCAGTGCCGCGATGAGCAGGCCGAGCAGTCCGACTGGCATGAACTCGCGCATCGCGAGCGGTAGGATGAGCTCGAAGTCGACATCCGCCCCCATCGCGTTGAACTGGTCGGAGAAGAAGACCAGCGCCAGCACGGCGAAGCCGGCGATCAGCATGTAGCGCGGGACGAGCAGTACGAAGCTGACGAGTCCGCTCATTTTCGCGGCTTCGCGCGGTGTTCGAGCCGAGAGCACACGCTGCATATCGTAGTTAGGCGCGGGTCCCGCGGCACTTTGAAGCGCGCCTTTGAAGAGCATCATCATGAAGAGGATGCCGAACATCGAGAAGCCGTCCTGCGCGATGGCCGTGTTCGCCGCCTCCATGATGCCCGACCAATCGAGGCCGAGTTCCCATCCAAACCAGACGCTGTGCCAGCCGTCCGGCACCGCGGCGGCCAGCATATCCGGCGACACACGGTTGATGGCGATCATCCCCACCCAGAGGCAGGCGACCGTCATAATGATGAACTGGAAGATCTCCGTAAATACGACACTGAACATGCCTCCCTTTACCACATAAATCGTCGTGATGGCGGTAATGAGGAGGCCCCAGAGGTTGACATTGGTCTGAGGATCGGCCGAGAGCTCCCACGGAAGAAACGCGGCCGCAAACTTACCCACGCCAATAAATCCGTAGGCGAGGAAGCCGATCACATTAAAAATCGCGAAGAGGACGACGATGAGATGTGCCAGATGAGCACCGCGCCCTTCGCCAAACCTGAACTTGATCCACTCCGCGCCGGTCATCACGCCCGACCTTCGGAGCCAGATCGACAGAAATACCATCAGAAATATCTGATTGAATACCGGCCACAGCCATGGTATCCAGATGCTCTTCAGCCCGTAAATAAAGAGCAGGTACACCATCCACATGGTGCCGCTGATATCGAACATGCCCGAGGCGTTCGAGAGTCCCAGCGCATACCAGGGGATGCTGTTTCCACCGAGGAAATAGTTATTGAGACTTCTGGATGCGCGTTTCGAAATCCAGAAGCCGATCCCGAGTGTCACGGCGATGTACGCCGCGATAATACCGAGATCGATTGGGTGGAGATACATTTCCTCCCCGGGGACTTAACTGATTGTTGATTCACCCGCCTCAGAACGAGACGAACGGGTCGAACTGCACTATGAGGCGATCAAAGCGACCGCTTCTACGTCGCTGGATGCGTGTCGTACGTACGCTGACGCCGCGCCGGTCGGTTAGTCAACGATCTGTTGGAGAAACGGAAATGGGGACGTCAATAAATGAGTGTGGGGAGGCGGCATCGCCACCTCCCCACCTCACTTTCTTCCGGTGATTTACTACCGGACAACGACCATGCTTCGTGTCTTCTGCGCGCCGGCTACCTGCATGCGGTAGAAGTAGACGCCACTGGCGGCAACGGCACCGTTCTCGGTGCGGCCATCCCATTCGATCTGGTGCAGTCCCGACGGCATGTCGGCATTCACCAGCGTGGCAACCCGGCGGCCCAGCAGGTCAAAGACCTGGACGAGGGCGTGGCCCGTCTGACCCATCTCGTACTCGATGATGGTACGGCGGCTGAACGGGTTCGGGTAGTTTTGCTTCAGCGCATAGCCTTCCGGCAGCACGTGGCGGTCGGTGGAGGTCGCCGTGATGGCAAGCACCTGTACCCAGTCGAGATCGAAATTACCCGACGCGTTGGCAATCGTGAAATTGCGAGTGCCTTGATCCGCTGCGAAGTCGTCCGTCAGTACCTGGCCCGACTCGTCGACGACGGCTCCGCTGACGACGGTCTCGCCATCAACGAGGATGTCTGCCGTGCCCGTGCCGTTCGTAAACAGACGCAGCAGATAGGTGCCGTTACCCGGGAGGTCAACGTTCATTGAGACCGTGCCTCCAGCACCCATGGCTACGTGCTGGAATCCTTGCGAACAGAACTCCACGCCTTCGCCACAGCTCGGTGTAGCACCTTCGGCGACTGCCTCGGGAGCCCGTAGTTCAACCACGACGTCGCCACTGCCGGCGTCCAGAATGTCAACGCCCAGCACCTGCAGGTTATCTGCCCATGAATGCTGGATACGCAGCGTGTTCTCGCCGGCCGGCAGCGTCAACACTTCCGCCGGCGGCACGAATGCCCCTCCCCGGTCAGCCAGGTCGGTGTCGAAGTATTCGAGCTCGGTGAACTCATCCCACGGACCGCCATAACCTTCCGGAGGGAAGACGAACTGGTCCCAGCCTCGTGCATCGAAAATGCCCGTTCCGTTGACCAGCAGGTCGACGCCGCGCGTGGCATCCACGCCGTTCACGTTGACATGAAAACGCAGGCCGTAGAGCTGCTCTGTCTCGATGTCGAACGTCCACTCGATGGCTGCACCACCGCTGAAGGTATACCAGGTGTCACCTTCGACCGACGCCACTTCCGCGTCACCTTCCAGCACACCATTCTCCGCTTCAAATGAAGCTACGATGTCGATCTCAGGTGCCTCGACGAGGTCATGCAGTTGTGCGAGGTACTGCTCGCGGTTTGCATCCCAGTCAGCCTTGGCTTCAGCATTCCAGTTCAGGTTACCGAGTGGCAGCCCATCGGTACCAGCGGTTAGCAGCTCGGAGTTGGTGTACGAGATGTCTTCCGGCAGTGGATACACGAAGTTAACCGCCTGGTAAGACGTCGGGTCGCGGCCCGGATCCCAGAGCCATGCGTCGTTCCAGTTCGGCGTGGTGCCATCGGCGCGCAGCGTCTCCATCGTCTGGATCATGCTCGGAACGAGATCCTCCAGAGCAATCGACGTCTCCTGAAAATCATCGACGTCAGGTGCTTCGCGGTACGACACCATGTTCGGATCTACCTGCCACCGGTTGTTCTCCTCGAGCATGTTATCGAGGTCATCGAAGAAATCACGCGTCGTGCGTGCATCCGGGGCTGCATTATCACGGAGACCTTCGTTGAACAGCGGCTGCGAGTAGTAGCCGTTCTCGTCGTACCACGACTCGAACGCCGGGTCGCGCCAGAACGCGTTATTGACAAACACCACCTTGCGCTCGAGTTCGACACCGAACTGAGGCGGCAATTCGCCGACGGTGAAAATGCCCGTGTGCGTCTCCTGCCTCAACGCAGTAAAATCGCCTTCATCTTCGCCATGCCACCCTACGTTGATACCGAGGTTGTTGGCGAAGTACGCCTCCTTCCAGATTCCGCCGGAGTTAATGGTGCGGCCGACGTTGATCATCGTGTTGTGCACGAACCTGACGTAATCGATCGGGCGTGCCTCAGACTGAAGTATCGTATGGCCGATGTTGAGGAAGGTGTTGTTCTCCAGAATGACAGACTTCGCACCTGCCGTGAAGGCGATACCACGCCCTTCCCACTGCTGGGTGGTGTTAATGAAGTTCCGGAAAACGCTGTTCGTGATCGTGACGCTGTTTTCGGCACCCGTCACACCGATGATCTGGAAGTTGCTCCGCTCAAAGATCGAGTTGTCGATCACCACCTCGACGTTTCTGGCGTTGACCTGGATCGGCTGATACGAGGTCGTCGTGCCGTTATCGCCCTGGCCCGTGATCCATACGTTTCGAAGCGTGAACGGCCCTCCGATCTCGAACATGCGCGCAGCGCCGCCGTCTTCTTCGATCATCTGGATGACCGCTGGACCGTAATCAGGCTGGCCCGCTGCGGGCTCTTCCTCACCAACGACCCGAAGATGGAAGCCGACACTTTCGATCGTATCGATGTTATAGTACAGACCGCCGCGCCTGAGCACATAAACGCGATCGGCCGGGCGATCCGTGTCTTCGAGGATTGCGTCTCGAAGTGCGTTGTTTATCACGTCTCCCGTCTCGGGGTCTTGCCACTCCACGATCAAATTACTTTGAGCGTAAACGGCGCCGGACGTTATGAAGACACTCAGTGCAAGTGCCATCAATAATCGTTGGTACCTCTCTCTCATCGTACTCTCCGTTTTGGTGATGGTGGTATTGGTATGATTGTCACGTGCCCACTACCGGTTCGAGCACTAACTCGTGGATGTAAATGGTCAGCATTTCGGCTGATAGTGATTGTCGATCAATGCCGGCTGCGTCAGAATCGATAGCGAAGCCCGAGGTCCATCGTAAAACCGTATAACTCTTCGAATACCGGATCGCCGCTCGGAGAGCCTCTGAACGAGCGGTCCCTTGTAGATGTCAGGTTGTTGAAGTTCGCGAACACCTCGAACCCTGCTCGGATGGTCTGCTTCGCCATGAGATCCCATCGAGAGTAGTCGCCGCTGAACTCATCGCCGGCCGGCTCGGTACCATGAACCGACGCAGTACGGTCAGTTTGATACAGGTACGAAAGACGAGTAGAAAATCCGCCGATATCGTAACCGAGCGTCACGTTTGCGATGTGAGCCGGCTGGTCGATCAGGCGGCCTTCGCGCAGATTCTCGATCAACACGAACTCGCGTACCGGACGCGGACTAGGGCAGTTGACGCAGACGCGTTCCCGGTCGAATGCCTGGTAGGTGGTATTCGACGTGATATTCGTGTAGTTAAGGTTCAACACGAGTCCTTTGAGCACCGATGGCAAGTACCAGAAGTTCGTCTGCCAGTCGATCTCGAATCCACTGTAAGTGGCATTGAACGGGTTGTTGATGTACGTGTCGACCACCGGGTTGCTCACGAGCCAGCTATCCGGAATGTTGAGACCGGCCGGCGCCTCATTGCCAATGGCGAACATGCGCACCCAGCGGATGTGGTCCTTCATTGACTTGTGAAAGGCCGACAGTGTAAAGAGTCCGATGCGCCGCTCGAACACAGAGGCCGACGCGTCATAGTTGACGACGTGAGAAGGCTTGAGGTCTGTATTGCCCGCGAATGCGAAATCTTGCATGGCGGAGATTCGCGTGATTGGTACGTACTGGATAAAGTCGGGCCGAGACAGGGTCTC
>CAZRTY010000046.1:10220-11760 GCA_964603055.1 uncultured Rhodothermales bacterium
AGCATCATCGGCAACAAGCCATAGTTCACGGCTTCGCCGGCCAGGTCGATGCCGCGATACTTTTCCGACAACATCTCCTGCGCGCATGCCATACGGACGACCGTGGGACTTCCCTGCGTGATGCCGTAGTGTAGGCCGGTCAATCCGTGCTGCGTCTCATCATTCATTCGGTCAAGCCAGCGCAGCTTTCCTCCGGCTTTAACATACCCGCTGATCAGGTCTCCCAGTTGATAGGGTACCTGCACGTTGGCCTGTACTGAATACTGGTCCTCACGACGACGGAAGTCCTGATAATTCATTTCCGCCAGTCCAGTGAATGACGAGTCGGGCGTTGCAAACGACAGCACCTCGAGCAGGCTCATGCCAGGCTCGCGCTCAAGCGTTTGGTCGACGGCGGCACCTTCCTGAGCAAACTGAAAATTGCGGTTGTCAGGATTCTTATAGCGTGATGCAGTTCGCGCCAGGCCAATATCATATTGAATCCATCCGAAATCTTGTTCTGCACCCAGGGCTGCCGTAAGAACAGACGTTGTATTATCAAACAGATTCATATCGTAAAAAATACGACGCGTATCGGCATCAAAATACTGATTGACACGCGTGATACCTTCGTCGTTTATACGACTATAAAAGGCATTACCAGTAATCTGTCCGTGGGGAATCTGAACGTCGGTTACGATGCTCGCCCCGCTTCGGGAGCGATCGACACGTTCCTCTCGTCCTGAAATGTTTGATACAATATTAACTCGATCGTCGGTACCGGGAAGTGTAAAGAAATTCCAATCGGCGAAGAGCTTATCGGCGCTGCGATCATAAGCATCCGTATTCGCCGTAAGAATGACGCCGAGCCTATCGTTAAGGAATCGATTGCTGACGGTCCCTGCGACCTTATAATTACCGTAATGACTTTGCAGTTGATTGAATCCACCCTGAGCAAGTACATCGACGGAAAGCCCCGCCGGCGCCTGGCGCAACCGCAGGTCGACCGATCCGCCGATGGCGTCGGCATCCATGTCTGGCGTAATCGCCTTTGTCACCGCCACGCCATCCAGCATGTTTGATGAGATGAGGTGCAGGTCTACCGCGCGGTCGTCACCCCCGGTTGACGGCATGCGCACCCCGTTGACGGTGACCGTATTGTACTTGGGCGACAATCCGCGGATTGCGACCCGCGTGGCCTCACCGCCCGACCGCTGGATCGAAACACCTGGCAGGCGGCCGATTGACTCAGCCGCATTAACATCGGGGATGTCCTGAATTCGGTCGCGCGATACGATGTTCGTGATCGTATTCGACGCAAGTTGCTGGTTGATCGCGGCCGTCTGGCCCGCTGCTTGCGCAGTGATTACCACCTCATCTCCGACCACGCCCTCCCACGAGAGGGTGATGTCTCGCGTCACAGTTTGACCGGCAACGACGCGCACGTCGAAGGCCTCTCGCTGATAGCCGATGTACGTCACCACCAGCACCTGGTCGCCGGCTGCAACTCCCTGGAGGGCATACTGCCCTTCCGGATTCGTCGCGGTACCGCGGCTCGTGC
>CAZRTY010000047.1:0-11676 GCA_964603055.1 uncultured Rhodothermales bacterium
GCGCTCAGAGCGCTGAATCGCTTATCGACGAAGTGCCTGATTCGCTGAAATATTCTACTGCCGGCGGCCGTGTTGTCTTTGGCGGCGGCGGTATTCTGCCTGACTACCTTGTTTATCCCGACACGCTGTCGCCGATTATGCGCGTGATTCGCGGCCGCAGCATCGATCAGGAATTTGCCCGTGGCTGGCTGGATCGGCATGGTGACGAGGTGCGCGATGCATATCCGGATGCGCGTGCTTTCATTACCGCCTTTGCCGTTGATGACGAGATGATGGCCGAGTTCACGAGCTATGCGACTAGCCACGGGCTTGATCTCGGGCCGGCGGGTGAGGCGAGCTTTAGCCAGGCCGAACTCCAAGCAGAGCGAAACATTCTCTCTGTCCTCTTGAAAGCCCACGTGGGTAACAGGCTATACGGCCGAGCTGCTTGGTATCCGGTTTTTCATGATATTGACCGTACGTTCCAGGAGGCTATGACCCTCTGGCCATCCGCCGAAACATTGGCTACCATGTAGGTCTGCGTGAAGTTATCTTTAACACGCGGGTGGGGGACAGCAACTTTACGCAGAACCGGTTGTCTTTTCCACCACATCGAAGAAAGGCAGGCCGTCCGTCCAGGTCAAAACGCATCACCTTTCCGCTGCTGATACATCCTTCATCACATCGATTATGAAGGGGTGTTTGAGGGGAGGAGAAATACCCGTGGCGAGTCGGGCAGTCCCTGCTTATATTTCGGCGCACTTTTTCCAGGCGCACTCGCGTTCTACCTCTCTTTAACGTTTCACCTGTCTTTACTGGAGGATGTTATCCATGGACCTCTTCAGCCTTCTCCTGATGTTGCCACAGGATGCCGCAGCGGATGGTGGTTTTGTCAATGAGCTGGTTCGGTATTTCAATCAGGGCGGCGGCTTTATGTGGCCGGTCCTCATTGTGATGATCCTGGGCCTTGCCATTTCATTCGAGCGCATCATCACGCTCAACCGTGCCGACATCAACACGCGTAAGTTCATCGTCCGTGTCAAGAAGGCACTCGAAGAAGGCGGTGTGTCGGCGGCCGAAGAGGTCTGCGCGAACACGCGTGGCCCTGTTGCTTCGGTATTTCAGGCCGGTCTTCTTCGCGCTGACGATGGCATTGAAGCCGTCGAGAAAGCGGTTGTCTCCTACGGCTCGATTGAAATGAGCTTCCTCGAAAGAGGCCTCGTGTGGCTCTCGCTCTTCATCGTTACGGCGCCGATGTTCGGCTTCCTCGGAACGGTGTGGGGGATGGTCGTGGCCTTCGACGCCATTGCTGCTGCCGGCGACATCTCGCCGACGCTCGTTGCCGAAGGTATTATGATCGCCCTTCTGACCACGGTCTTCGGTCTTGTCGTGGGTATCACGCTTCAGTTCTTCTACAACTACGCTGTCGCGAAAATCGACCGCATCGTGGTTGAGATGGAAGAAGCATCGATTGAGCTGATTGATTCGCTCGTACTGCTCCAGGCGGGTCTGCCGATTGTTGAGACCACCGGCACGACCACGAAGAAGTCAGTCGCCAAACCTTCGGATCCGGGCACCACTACGGTTGGCTAACGTGTTGGCGCCGTCGACGGGAGATCAATCCGTCGGCGGCCTGACAGGCCTTCCAAACGCTCTTTTAGATCCGAAATCATCAGGTTGATCTTATGGAATCCATCGTTCACATTTTGATTTGGGCGGTTCTGGTTGTCATGGGACTTGCTCTGCTTACGATGCTTGTTTTCGGCATCCGTAGTGCAACGTACGGCAAGGTGAGCCCCATCTCGGCCGCGCTGGTCGTCGTCCCGCTCGTGCTGTTGGCCATCCTCGGCTTCGTCATCGGCGACTGGGGCTATGCCGGCATCGTGACCGTTCTGGTCATGTTCGGGGTTGGTGTGCTGGCGGTTATCCTCAGCGGCGTCCGAAGTGTTCTGGGTGGTTGATATACCCGGACAAGATGTTAAAACTCTGAATTGACATGGCCGGATTACTGGATAAAAGAAGATCGCGTCCGTCGGCGGATATACCGAGCTCCTCGCTCGCCGACATCGCGTTCCTGTTGTTGATTTTCTTCCTCGTCACGACGACGATCGACGTCGATACCGGCATCGGTATGACGTTGCCGCCGCCACTCGAGGATGATCAGGAGCCGCCTCCGGTGCGTGAGCGGAACATGCTCGCTATCCTCGTCAACGCACAGGGACAGGTGCTGATCGAGGATCGACCGGCCGCGCTCAATCAGATCCGCCAGGAGGTTGTTCGTCACGTGACGAACAACGGCGAGGACCCGAACTACTCGGAGAGTCCCGAAGCGGCGATCGTGTCGATCAAAACACAGCGGCAAACGCCGTACAGTATCTACATCCGTACGCTCGATGAGGTGTGGATGGGGTACTACGAAATCTGGGACAACGAAGCGCGGCGGATGGGTTATTCCAACTACCGTACATATCGCGACCAGCTCGACGGCGTCGAGGACAACGAGATCCGTAGCCGCTATAGGCCAGGCATCTCGATTGCAGAGCCGGATCCTGGAAGTGATACATAGACTTTAGAGGCGTCAATCGAATGGCACGCTTTAAAAAGAAATCGGCAAAGCTCAATCAGGAAATCCCGACGGCGTCGCTTCCGGACATCGTCTTTATGCTCCTGATCTTCTTCATGGTGACCACTGTGCTCCGCGAGCAGGATATGCTTGTGCGGACGCAGCTGCCTGAGGCAGAAGCGATCGAGAAGATCGAGCAGAAGCGATTGATCTCGTATGTGTGGATTGGGCCGCGCCGTCTCGACGGCAATCGGCTGGGCGACACCGCGGTGCAGATTGACGATGCCATCATTGATGACATCGGCAGTATCCGCAACATCATGTACAGCAAGCTGCTGGAGCAGCCGCGGCTTATCGTGTCGCTTCGTGTAGACGAAGATGCGCAGATGGGCTTTGTACAGGACGTCCAGAACGAGCTGCGCCACGGACAGACCCTGCGTATTAACTACTCGACGAAGCGCCTCGTGCCACGTTGATGTAGATGCGCGAAATGCGACTGGAATCTGCCCCGTCTGGCTTTCTTGCCGGGCGGGGCTTTTTCGTTTCGGCGAATTCACCGCCGATTCCGGCCTCTCAATGCGGGTGCTTAGTACATTAAGAGGCTTGAGTACTAACGAAATTACTGATCGTCATGGCGCATACCATCACGCTGATTCCAGGAGACGGCATCGGGCCGGAAGTTACCGCCGCAGCGGTGCGGGTCGTTGACGCAACAGGGGTAGACGTTGACTGGGAGCCGCAAGAAGTGGTTGGGCATGCCGCCATCGAACAGGGGCTCGAACCCTTGCCGAGCTCTGTCGTGGACTCAATCAGAAAGAACGGCATCGCGCTGAAAGGCCCGATCACTACGCCGGTCGGTGGCGGCTTCAAGAGCGTGAACGTTCAGCTTCGTCAGAAGCTTGACCTGTACGCGAACGTCCGCCCGTGCGTCTCGCTTCCGGGCGTGTCTCCCCACTTTACCGATGTCAACCTGGTCATCTTCCGGGAGAACACCGAGGGACTCTATTCGGGGATTGAGAGCTTCGACGAGCGCCTGCAAATTGCCGACTCCACGGCGCGCGTCACGCGGAAGGGATCTGAGCGTATCCTGCGTTTTTGTTTCGACTATGCGAAAAAGCACGGCTTTAAGAAGGTCACGCTCGTCCACAAGGCCAACATCCTGAAACTATCATCGGGGATGTTTCTGCAGATCGGTAGCGAGATGGCGCATGAGTATCCGGACATCGAGTTCAACGACCGGATCATCGACAACATGTGCATGCAGCTCGTGCTTCGTCCGCAGGAGTACGAGTGCATCGTAACGACGAACCTGTTCGGCGATATCTTGAGCGATGTGGGCGCGGGGCTCGTCGGCGGGCTCGGTGTTGTGCCGGGGTCAAACATCGGCGACGACTCGGCGGTGTTCGAAGCCGTTCATGGCAGTGCTCCCGATATCGCAGGGCAAGGCAAAGCCAACCCGACGGCGCTCATACGGTCGGCTGAGGCCATGCTTCGCTACATCAGTGAGTTCGATGCCGCGGATGCGATTCACAAAGGATTGTATGACGTTTATGATGAGGCGACGCACCTTACGGGCGATCTTGGCGGGACGGCGTCGACGGAGGAGTTCACCGATCATCTGATTGAGCGGGTGCGTGCTCACCTGGCGAATTAACAGGCGCGAGCAGTAGCCACAGCTCTGTCTTTTACATCCTGGTGCTTCCCTGGGCAGGTCCCGATCAATGGCTCGTGGGTCGTATCGGCGTCTTAACGTGATAAGGTCACTGGCCTGTGGCACACATAATTCAACAGTCTGCTTAGCGTAGGTAATGATTCAGCGCATCCAGTCCCTCTACCTCCTGCTCGCGGCTCTCTGCTTCTTCGTGCTTCTCATGCTGGACCTCCCATATGGGAGTCCGGCCGCGGCCAGCGCCTGGTTTACGCCTTTCGTCATGATTGGCGCGGTATTGCTGGGCCTTGCCTCCCTCGGATCCATCTTATTATACAAGAACCGGGAGCAGCAGCTGCGTGTGATTAACGGCGTGCAGCTCGCAACCGTCGCCTTCCTGATCCTGCTCTTCGGCGGATTATACTTCGCGGGTGATTTACACTTCCAGCGAGGCGGGGCCACCGATGCCGAGAAGGTCGTATCGCTCTTCCTGCCGATCCTCGCGTACGTGATGCTCTTCCTCGCGCGTCGAGGTGTAGCTGCCGACATCGCGCTGGTGCGGTCGATGGATCGACTGCGGTAGATGACGCGCGCGCCCGAAGTCCGGCCTGAGGCGCGCCCGCGCTTCATTTACTGGATTCTCCTGCTGGGCGTCCTCAGCATCTCGTCAAGCGCGATCCTGACACGGTTTGCTGCGCCCGCCGGACCGGGAATCGCAATCGCGGCGTGGCGCCTGATCATCGCGTCGGCGCTGTTATTGCCGATCGCAATTCCAAGAGCTGCCGCCGAGGTTCGCCGCTTTACCATCCGCGAGCGTTTACTGGTGCTGACCTCGGGCATCGCGCTCGGCCTGCATTTCGCCTTCTGGATCGAATCGCTCTTTCATACATCGGTAGCGAGTTCGACCGTTCTGGCCACGACGAGCCCCATCTTTCTCGCCATTCTCGGGTTTCTGATCCTCGGCGAGCGATTGCCGCGCCGGGTCGTCGTCGCGATCGGGATTTCCGTCATTGGTTCGACGCTGATTGCGATCGGCGATTCATCGGTAACGGAGGCCGGCGAGGCATCGAACGCCACCTTTGGCAATGCGCTCGCGCTTTCTGCGGCCCTGTTTGTAAGCATTTACCTGCTGATTGGGCGCGTGGTGCGCCGCTCGATGTCGTGGCTGTCGTACATGTTTCCCCTGTACGCGACCGCCGCCTTAAGCGTCATGGTAATCGCGCTGATAAGGGGCGTGCCGCTCTTTGGTTATCCCGCGGAGTTCTACTTCCTCTGCTTCCTCATGGCCGTCTTCCCCCAGATCGTTGGCCACGGCTCGTTCAACTATGCCGTGCGCTACTTTCACCCGGCGCTCATCGGATTGTTGACGCTGGCCGAGCCTGTTTTGGCGTCGATCGCCGCCTACCTTTTGTTCGGTGAGGTGCCCTTCTGGCTGGCTATGGTGGGGATGGGATTTGTGCTGCTGGGTGTGTCGCTGGCGGTCTTCCGACGGTCCTCTCGAGCTGGGCGGGCCGGCGTCACGAAGGCAGCCTCAGGAAGCGATTGAAACGTCTTCCATTTCCGAAGGAAGTAATCGATGACGATGCTCCGGCGGTAAGGTAGGGGGATGCCCTCCGCCGCACGTTCGTTCGCGTACGCGGATTTCATCCTATGAGCGTCTGCATATGCGCGGATAATCGCAAATGCGTCGCGAGGGCCGGCTGAGACGAGGGATCGCAGGATTGCAGCGGCGTCGAGCGCGGCGCGAAGCGGGAATGTTCGGCGCCATTCGCGAGGAGGGAGGTTTTTGTAGAGCGTCAGCAGGCTATTCCGAAAATTGTAATACGTCTTCCGCGGATTGCCCTGTGGCAGCGATCCCCCGCCAATGTGAAAGACGATGCTGTCCGGCACGACGCGTATGCGGTATCCCATCCGTTGCAGGCGCCAGGACAGATCGATCTCCTCCATATGCATGAAGAACTGCTCATCGAATCCGCCGGACTCATCCCACGCCGATCTCCTGACGGCCATCGCAGCACCCGTTGCCCAGAAGATATCGCGCGCGTCGTTGTACTGGCCTGAATCGACCTCGGCGTCGAAGAAAACCCGACCTCGCGTAAACGGATATCCGAGCCAGTCGATAAATCCGCCCGACGCGCCCGCATACTCGAACCGGCTGCGGTCATCGTACTGAAGCAGCTTCGGCTGTACGGCGGCGATGTCCGGATCCGCGAACGCCCGAACGAGGGGTTGCAGCCAACCCGGCGGCACCTCAACGTCGTTATTCAGAAAGACCAGGATGTCGCCCGTTGCATGCGGCACGGCGGCATTATTTCCACGGCAGAACGCCCAGTTCTCGGGATGCCGCACCACGCGAACACCGGGAAACGTCTTCTCTACCCACTCGGCCGAGCCATCCGTTGAAGCATTATCCGCGAGGATGATCTCGACGCCTGGATAGTCGCTCGCGACGACCGACGGCAGGCACTTCTTCAGGAGCGGTAGCGCGTTCCAGGTGACAATGATAATTGAGACGCGCATCGATGCTGACGTGCGTGAGACGGATGGAGATGACGGATGCCGGCGTTGGCGATGCCGCGGGACGGAACGTCACGCCGAGGTGTTTGATCGGGGAAGATACCGTGCGATCGCTTAATCCGTCAGAACCGCCACTCGCGGGACAAGAAGACACCGAGCACGCCTGCCGTTTCTGGTTCTCGGCTGATCAGCGTCGGTGCGTTCGGCAGGTAGCGTGCGCGCCAGGTTGTCGTGGCCTGGTAGCCGGGGCCGAAACGGTATTCGAATCGGAGGCCGGGCTGGACGAACGTCGGGCGGAATTCCGCCGAAACGAAAATGTCTGGGATGACATAGCTGCCCGCTTCGATACGTGTTCCTCGAAGCACATCGATATAACTGCCGGTGAAAATGTCGGCGGGAAGATCGGCCGGTGTGATCCTCAGCACATCGAGGCCCAGCGAACGCGCGGCATCCTGCTCGAAGTCGGACACGAGCGCACCGAGCGCCACGGCGGCCAGCTGTTGCGTGGCCATCGCGGCAACGTTGCCGACGAGCGCCCCGCTTCCAGAGCCCTGGCCCGAGAGCGATGATGCCTGCGGTGCCGTCAGCGTGCTCGCGTCACGGCCGAACGCCAGAAACGACAGCAGATCGGTTTGCGATATCGGTGGCTGGGCGTCACTATCGAGCGTGATCTCGAGATCCTGCACGGTGCCGCCAAGCGTGATCCGGATCGCGAAGGCCGCTTCGCCCGGAAGTTGGATCTCGTGCTCGGCCGCAACCTGCAAGATCGGATTGATCGCATCGCCGCCCTGGAACGTCACCGACCCGCGGGTCAGATCGAAGCGCCGGCTCATGAACTCGTATCGGCCGCGGTCCGTGTTGACGGTGCCGTTCAGCCGAATCTCATCGGCCATCCCGCGCATCCAGACATGTAGTGGTCCGACGTCAGGCGGCGTGTAAATCTCAACGTTGGCTTCGGTTGAACGGAGCCATACGTCGCGGTCGATGATCACATCGATATCGACTTCGAGGTTCTCGATGAGCGTTGCTTGTTCGGTGAGGACCGCCCGGCGGGCGTCGAGCGATGGGTCGAGCCGGTCGCTCACAACGGGGTCATCGAGGTTGACGACCTCGCCTCCCCCAAACTCCGCCAATTCGGGAATATAGATGACACCGCGGCGGGTCCGGACTTCCCCTTCCACACGCACCGCGTCCATCGGCCCCGTGATTTGCAGGTCAGCATCGGCGCGGAGTGCTGCGTCTTCCGTGTTGATGACGCCGGCGTTTTCCGCAGACAAGGCAAGTTCGAACACCGGCATCCGCAGATCACTCAAATCAACGTGGCCGGATATATTGATCGGTCCGTTGCTGAACGCCCGCATCTCCTCGATAACCAGCTGGCGGTCCTCGAGCCGAGTCGACGCACAGAGGTCGGTGATTTCGAGCCCCAGCGGTGCGATGCCGATCGTCTGCACGCTTGAGAGCAGCGTGCCTGAGACCTCCGGTGCCTGAGGCGTACCTCGAATGGTGAACTCGGCCGATGCCCATCCGCCGTCAATTTCGGCCGCATCTACGAATGCCGAGACAGCGTCGAGGGGTAAACGATTGGCCGTGACGTCGACTTCGAGCGGCGCATCCAGCAGGCGCCCCGTGTCCCCATCAAGCGAGAGATCAATGGGAAGCGAGACGGTGGCATCGAGGACGCTGCGGGAATCCGCCTCCGCCAGGATGCTCGCTTCTAATAATTGAGCGCGGTAGGCCGCATTGAGCACGAGTGCCGGCATCGGCTCACCATCCACACGAACACTGGTTAGCGTGCCGTCGAGCTCGATCTGGGGGTCGGACTGCGTGCCTCGCAGCGTTCCCGCCAAATCGAGACGACCAGCGATATCCATATTCGACTGGATGAGCACGATGATGTCGGCAACTTCGAGGTTCTCGATCTCGAAACGGAGGTCGCCTCTTCCTTCCAGCGGGAACGCGCCATGAGCAAAAATGCGGCCGCCCGTATTGCTCTCGAGGAGGATGTTTTCGATATCCAGGCCGGCGCCGTCCCATGCGAGCCGTCCCTCGCCCGCGCTTTGCCAGCGAACGGAGTCTACCTCAACCGCCATGTCTCCGATGAGCACCTCGCTTTGCTCCAACGAAAGGACGAAGTCGCTATTGACCGACGCGGAGGTGCCTTCGGTAAACAGGAGGTTGGCGTCGATCGATCCATCACCGTAGCGGCCGCCCTCATAGACGGCGCGGATGTCTGCCGATGCGATGGAGTAACCAGCCGCCAGGGCCTCCTCGGCCGAAATGTCGAGTTCGCCGTTAATCGTCTCCGACCCGATGTTTTGAATATCGAAGCGCCCTCCCAAATTACCGACGTAATTCCCACGCATCATCAACTCCTCAGTCTCGAGCGTACCTGTCGCGTTAAAGAGGGAGATGTTACCGCTGAGCACCGCGTTCATCTTGATGCGCCCGGCAAGCGTGTCTCGAGGGATGTAGTACGGGCGCGATGGCGTGAAGTCGACGTTCTGACGCTCGCCGGCGGCCATGTAGGCAACCTGCGCTTGGCGCACCGCCGCCCGAAATTCCTCCTGCGCCTGGCGCATCCGCTCTTCGCGGATCGACGGCCTTGCCAGCACGACCGACGTATCCTGCACGCCGATCCAGGGCGCCAGGTGATGGAGGGAGTCGACCTCGGCGGTGAGGTGGAGTTCACCTGATCGGTTATCAATGAGCCCGAACGAACCGTTCATGCTCAGCCGGGTGTCGGCGAGCCGAATGTCACTGGAGGAGAACCGAGCGAGGCCTTCAGCGACGTTTACGTCGAGACGGATGTGACCGTTGCCTGCGTCAAGGACATCCTCAATCCGAATGTCTGACGTGAGCCGCGCCCGCAGAAACGCCGGATCGAGGCCGGAGCCGGCCAGTGTGATCGCTCCCGTGGCTCGTCCATCCACAGGCGAAGACGGCATGACGTTCGACGGGTCGAAGGCGGTGAGGTTGAGCTCGACGTCGTAGCGGGCGGATGCCGGTTCTAAGACGGTATAGGCCCCTGCGACATTGATCCTCCCGCCGCGGTGATCCGTTAACGCTGCATCGATGTGGATGTCATCCATCCAGCCGCGTGCGCGGACCGATCCGCGAAGGTGGCCGGTAAACGCCGTATCCGCGACGAAGTAATTAGCCAGCTCCATCGACAGTGGCTCAAGCTGAAGGTCGACCGCCATCGCGGGATCATCCCCCATCAAGATGGAGCCGTGTCCGGTCACGCGTGACGTCTCGGCTGCGATGTGCCGCAGGTCCGTCGTGAAGTTCAACCCTGATTCGAGCGAACCCTCGATCGACGTTCGGCCATAGACGATGCCGTCCGCCTCGACGTCCGGCATGACGGTCTCGAGCAGCGTCAGATGAAGGGGATCGAAGTCCAGGTTGACGCCATCGAACGTAAGCTCGTCCCGCATTGCCACGCCGCCTGATACGGCTACGGTACTGCGCGGATGATTCGCGTGATCAAGGTTGACACGAGCGGTTACGTCGACGCGTTGGTCGAGCCGGCCGTTGAGCGCTGCCGACCCCGAGGCGATGAGACCGGGAGGGATGCCGTCGACATACGTTCGCAGCATTGCCCCGGGGATGCCGGCGATGTCGATTGCGAGCTCGTGGAACGAGATCACTTCAGAAAAGGCGAGGCCTCCGTTGACGGCGATGTCGCCCGTTCCCGCGGCAGGATCCGTAAGTTGAAGCTGCGCGGCAAGGCCCAGTACGCCATCGAGAGGGCCGTCCATGCGGGCGGTACCGGTCACAAACGCGCCCCGCGGTACGGCGTCACTGCCTGCGGCCACGGCGCCAAGTCGTAGCGGCGCTAGCCCCACGTTGAGGCTGTGCAGCACGATTGCATCGCCCATGTCCACCGCGCCTTCGGCCGTCAGCCTGCTCATGCCGGCCCGAGGATCGTTGTGCCGGAGGTCGGCGTCGACCATCATGCGGCTTCCCGTGGTGCCGTTAAGGTGCGCATGACCGAAGAGCTGGCCGTGGATCGGCAGGTCCGGCATGAAGGCACGCACGTGATCTGTCTCGAGCGGATCAAGCCTGACACTGAAATCGTCGAGGGCGACGTCATCATCCAGCTCAATGTCTCCGGATGCCAGCACCTGACTGTAGCGGCCAAGCTGATCCTCGAAGGCAAGATCAACATCTACCGACATTGCATCCATCGTACCGTCCACGGCCAAACGACCATTCAAGATGCCGGACACCGCCAGGTCAATATCAGGGGCGAACTGTTCGATGAGTTCAGTAGGGAGGTCGGCGATATGAAGCCGGGTGTCCGACAACCGGAGTGTGTCACCCACCATCATCCCTAGCTTACCCGTAACGGAGGCGCCGTTGAGTGTGAGGTCGATTTCTTCTGCGACAACGGTTGTGGTGGAGGCCGCCATTTTGAGCGCGAGCTTCAGCGAGCCACCGCCTTCCTCCGGCAATGGCGGGTAAAGCCAGCGTAGATCATTCAGCGCTACAGGGTGCGCATCCAACTCGAGATATAGATCTCCCGCATCGAACGTATAGAATCCATCCCCGTCGAGCTCCGTGGCGGGAAGTTCGCCTGAGATGTTGTGGAAGTGGAGGGTGTCGTTTCGGAGTAGAAAGGAGCCGGACAGGTCGTTGATGATTACGGCCGGGGGATGGAACGGCTGGGCGATGCCCGCGAACGACGCCACTTCAACGGGAATCCCCTCAATGTCAGGCCGCGCGATCGTCACCTGGGGCAGCTCGGCATAGAGGTCGGAGAACTCCATGACCGTCTGGTATCCTCCTTCCACAGCCACCACACGGTTGCGCGATTCGCCCGTAAGCGCGTCGTTCAAAGCTTCCTGCGCTTCGGCCGGTGTAAGATCTTCAGCCGCCTCCCACTCCGACCGGACAGCGAGATAAACGTTGCGGAGCGACAGGCCGCGGAGGTCGATCCAGTTGCCCCAGTTGCTCGGCTCACGCT
>CAZRTY010000048.1:0-11654 GCA_964603055.1 uncultured Rhodothermales bacterium
TTGGCGTAGTCGTCGAAGAAAATAACGAGGCCCATCACGGCAGTTGCGAGCTGGCCGCGTCTTGCACTGCGGGCCCACCCTACCACGTGCTTCACGACGCCATGCGTCCCGCCGTTTTTGGAGATGATGCCCACCATCCCACCAATCATCAGTGAGAAGAGGATGATCGCAGCCCGATCGGGATCGGCGACGGCATTGAGCACATAGACCTCAAAAGTCTGCAGCAGCCCCGTCCATAATCCGCGCGGAGAGAATCCGATCGCTGTCCACGCGCCGATCCAGATGCCAAGGAAGAGCGCCGGGATAACCCTCTTGAAGATCAAAGCAATGACGATCGCGATCAGCGGCGGAAGTATAGACAACCAACCCGGCATCGCGCGGCTTGTCGATTGCGCGATCACCGCCGTTCCGCTTCTTAACTCGATATCGAATATGCCGGAGTGTTCGACCACAGCCGAATCAACGCGGATGCGCCCTCCCTCGATATCCGCCATATCAAGAGGGAACGAGGATCCCTCGATCAGAAGCACAAGCGGCGCGCCCTCTGCAACATCAAACTCCCCGACCCGAACATCGACACCGAAAGGAACTCCCGTAAGCACCAGGCTCTGCGCTTCGATCTCGGCATCTTGCGCTGATGCCACGGCGGGCAAGAGCGAGAACAACAGGAGGATCAGAAAGAAATGACGACGCATGGATCGAGTCTACTGCAGAGTACCAAAAATGCGATCGCCCGCATCGCCAAGCCCGGGCCGGATAAACGCGTTGTCATCAAGCCCACGGTCGAGCGATGCGGCGTAGACAGGCACATCCGGATGTGCCTCGAGTATCGCGCTCACACCCGCCGGCGCTGCGACGAGGCATACAAACCGAAAGTGCTGCGCGCCGAGCTGCTTCAGATGAGACACCGCATTGACGGCGCTTCCACCCGTTGCAAGCATGGGATCGACCACATAAACAACGGCATCTTCGAGACCCGTCGGAAGCTTGCTAAAGTAATCGACAGGCTGAAGCGTCTCTTCGTCCCGCTCCATCCCTAGGTGGCCGATGGCGGCTTCAGGGACGAAACGGACGAATCCGTCGGCGAGCCCAAGGCCGGCACGTAGGATCGGCACGACGATGACGCGCTGCGAAATAACATACCCCGATGTTGATTCCAGCGGTGTGTCGATTGTGATCTCAGATAATTCGAGGTCTCGCATGACCTCGTACGCCATCACGGCCGCTGCATCTGAGACCGTCTTTCGGAAGATTCCCGGCGGTGTCTCCTTACGCCTGAGGATCGTGAGATCGCGCTTCAATAGCGGATGACTCACGATGCGCAGGTTGGGAAACTCATTTGCTGAATGACTCATCGCTATGCCGACTTCTGCTTCTTGCCTTCCTTACCCGGTTTCTGCGGCTGGCTCAGCCACGGACGGCGGTCGAAATAGCTGTTCGTAAGTTTGGCCACGGTGCCGGAAAGCAGGATAAGCGCCAGGATGTTTGGTAACGTAACGAGCGACAGCGCCACATCCCCCAAGTCCCAGATCGTCGTAACAGCGAGGGTCGCGCCCACAAAGTGCATGGCGACGAAAACCATCTTGAAGGGAAGTATCGCCTTGTCTCCCCACAAGTAGTTTGCACATCGATCTCCGTAGTAGCTCCAGGATATTGCAGTTGAGATCGCGAAGAGGAAAACGCTCAGAATAACAATATACCGGCCTAACGCTCCAAGCCCGATGACGCTCAATCCCTTCTCAAAACCGAGCGTCGTCAGAGGCGAACTGTTTCGAACGGCATCCCCGTAGAGCACTCGATGTTCGGTGCCGTCATCAGCAACGGCCACGCTTCGCCCCGGAAATATCTGGCCTGTGAATGCCGTCTCCTGTTCAACATCCAGGTAAAGCCGTTCCACCCCTACATTATAGATACCGAATTCGGGTTCGGCCGCCGAGGAGCGGGTCACGCGGCCGTCATCCACACGTAGCTCACCCGGTGCCGAGACCCGGCTGTAGCTTCCGGCGTCATCCTGAACGAGGTACGCGATGTTGGGATTGCTCAGATCGATACGCGTGGGTACGCGCTCTTCCCAGGCCCCCGTCACGATGATGACTAGCGCGGTGATGGTGCAGATAATCAAGGTGTCAATGAATGGCTCAAGCAACGCCACTGCGCCCTCTGATACTGGCTCATCCGTCTTCGCCGCCGAATGGGCGATAGGCGCCGAGCCTTGCCCCGCCTCGTTCGAAAAGAGGCCGCGCTGCACGCCGTATGTCAATGTAAATATGAAGACGCCGGCGCCTGTCCCTGCAACGCCCGCCGTCGGATTGAACGCCTCGCGGAAGATGAGTAGCAAGCTTGGAAAGACAGCGTCATAATGCAGCGCAAGCACGGCGATTCCACCGGTAACGTACACGAGGGCCATTGCAGGGGCCAGCACGCCTGTGACCGCACCGATCCGTCGGATACCGCCGATGATGACGATACCGACGAATGTTGCCGTGATCAAACCCGTAATCCAGGTTTCAATCCCAAAATTATCGGCCACTTGCGTCGCTACTGTATTGGCCTGTACCGCGTTACCCGTCATGAAAGATGTGACCATCAACATGAACGCGAAGAAGATGGCCAGGGGCTTCCACTTTGGCCCGAGGCCTCGCTCGATGTAGTACATCGGGCCGCCCGACACGGTGCCCTTCCATGCTGAGATACCGTCAGCGGTGTCGACCGAGCGGTACTGCTGTGCCAGCGTGACCTCGGTATATTTGGTGGCCATGCCAAGGATGGCCGTCATCCACATCCAGAAAATCGCGCCGGGCCCGCCGAGGTGTATGGCCATCGCAACACCGGCGATGTTTCCAATCCCCACCGTCGCCGAGAGTGCCGTGGTCAGCGCCTGAAAGTGCGAAACGTCGCCTGGTTCATCCGGATCATCATACCGACCGGTAGCTACGGCAAACCCGTGCCCTAAACGCCGGAACTGGATAAAGCGGAGCCGGAAGGTGAGGAAAATACCCGTGCCGACCAGGCCGATGACGAGTATGGGAGCGATGAACCGGTTAATCTCATCAATAACGAGACTATATAGCTCCATGGAAGAGGGCCGGTAGCGTGTGAGGGATGGGAGACTGCATGGCGACTATCCGGCAGCTCATGTTCGGATGGATGGGCACTGCACGGCGTCCGCCATATCTTCAAATCGGCCAGAATATAAACCCGTAACGATCCCCTCGCAATTAAGACGGGTCAGAGGGTATGAGGGTCGACCTCAACGGGCTCGCCGCTCATGAATGCGAGTGTGCGAGCGGGGAAGGTTCGCACCAGCCGGTAATCGTGCGTCGCCATCATGATGGTCATCCCCTGCCGATGTAGGCTCGTGAGGAGCCGCATGATGTCGTCGGCGACGTTCGGATCGAGGTTTCCGGTGGGTTCGTCAGCAAGAAGTATCCACGGCTCGTTGGCGATGGCACGTGCGATGACAACGCGTTGTTGCTCGCCACCGGAGAGCTCATGGGGGAATCGATTAATTTTATGGCTCAGGCCGACGCGCGCGAGCACTTGCAACACGCGATTACGAACCCGAGAGCCCGATTTCCCTGTCACGTGAAGCGCGAACGCCACGTTGTCATAGACATTCCGGTCAGGCAATAGCTGGAAGTCTTGAAATACCACGCCGACCGAGCGCCGCAAATACGGTACGTCGGTTCGTTTAACGAGGTCGGAACGGTAGTCCCCAACCTGGACGACACCGGAATCCGGCATCATGTCCATATAAACGCAGCGCATCAACGTCGTCTTGCCGCTTCCCGTCGGGCCGACCAGGTAGAGCATCTCGCCTCGTTTGAGGAGGAGCGACATATGGCTCAGCACCTGCTTCCTGTCGCCCGACGGCAGTCGATACGAAACTGAGACGTCTTTGAACTGAATCATCATCGGCTCGAGGACGGCGGCCGCCGCAGTACCCAGTGGATGCGTTCGGAATTCTCGTGCGCCTCGTCGAGGCTGAAACCGTCGTACGCACTCAAAACGTCGAAGCCGGAATCATGAATCAGTCGCTCGATCTCCTGTATGGTGTATGCCTTCTGCACGTGCGTCTCGCGGAAGGAATCATCGCCCACGGATATTTCGATCGTCGTCGTGTGCAGATAGGAGTCGGCATCGTACTGACTGCGGCGGCGATAGCTGAACCCACCTTTCTCGCCTTGGTCTTCAAAGTAGGGCTCATTCTGAAGACTGTTCGACGGCGTGCTCTGGTCGACGATGAATATTCCCCCGGCGTTTAACGCCTGATATGCCGACGCAAACAGCCCTCGCAGCTTATCGACATCAAGCAGGTAATTCATTCCGTCGTAAAGTAGCAGCAGCACGTCAACGGGCTGCAGGAGCCGGAAACTGGAGAAGTCGGCTTGTGCGAAGCGAATGCCGGCGTTAGCCGCCTCGGCTTTACGGCGCGCCACATCCAGCATCGCATTCGAGACGTCGGTTGCCAGATAGTCCGTATGGCCGTAGCGATGTAGCGCAATGGCAAGCGATCCGGTGCCGCAGCCTAACTCCGCCAGAATATCAGGCGAGTCATGATGTGTGGTGATGAGCTCGTGGATGTAGTCGGCCCACGCCTCGTAGTCCACATGCTCCATTACGAAGTCGTAGCCCGCCGCGAGGACTGTATAGGGATCGATATCGCGAATCGAGTCCATCAGCTCGCCGCCGCCAGGCGCCGCTTTCGCGCCACATCGATCGCCAGATAGATGGCACTTCTCATGCTTCCCGGCGACGCCTTTCCCTGTCCCGCGATTTTAAACGCCGTTCCGTGGTCAGGTGATGTGCGAACGATTGGCAGCCCTGCCGTGAAGTTCACGCCAGACTCAAAGGCGAGTGTCTTGAACGGCACGAGACCCTGGTCGTGGTACATCGCGAGCACGGCATCGTACAATCGGTACGCTCCGATCGCGAAGAAGCCGTCGGCGGGGAAGGGTCCGAAAACGAGCGCCCCGCCGTCGCACGCCTGTTTGATCGCGGGGATGATGGATTCGCCCTCCTCACGCCCCATGATGCCACCGTCTCCGGCGTGTGGATTCAGCCCGAGCACCGCAATCTTCGGGCGCTGAATGCCGAAATCGGTACGGAGGCTGTTGTCAAGGATGGCCAGTTTGTCGAGGATGTTCTCGGTCGTCACGCCTTTTGGGACATCCCATATCGAAACATGAGCGGTTACGAGACCAACGCGCAGTGTTTCGGACACCATCATCATCGTATTCGAGCGCGCGCCTGCGCGTCTCGCGATGAATTCGGTATGACCAGGATCGCGATAGCCTGCAAGTGAGATCGCTTCCTTGGAAATAGGCGCCGTGACCATGGCGTCGACCGAGCCATCGAGACAAAAGCTCACCGCACGATCGACGGATTCCATGGCGAGCGCCCCCGCTGATGACTCTACACGGCCGAAATGAACTTCAAAGCCTTCGGCCGTGGGAAGGTCGACAACAGGTATGGAATCTTCGTCATCCCAGATGTCTTCGCTCGGCTTCTCGACCAGCTTCAGCCTGATATCACCCAGCCCCAGCTTGGCTTGATGAACATCGTAGACAGCGGTCGAACCGATCAATAGCGGCCTGAAAAACTTAAACATCCGCGAGTCGGCGAGACTCTTCAGTGCGACCTCAGGGCCCACGCCATTGGGGTCGCCCATGGTGATCGCGATACGCGGACGGTAGCTGTTGCTGCCCATGATCAAGCGGTATCCGCCAACCTCATGCTAAACGTTACGTGGCTCAGCTCTTGCGCCGCGGATCGGTGAAGTCTTTCAGATACTCGACCAGCAGCCGCACGCCAAATCCGGTACCGCCCGTAGGCTGATAGCCAAAGCCTGAGTCCAGAAACGAAGGCCCGGCGATGTCGACGTGGATCCACGGGTAGTCGACAAAGTGCTCAAGGAATTTCGCCGCCGTCACGGTGCCGGCTTCGCGCCCTCCCACGTTCTTCAGATCAGCTACCGTGCTCTTTATCTGCTCGTTGTAAAACTCGAACATCGGGAGGCGATGCACGAGGTCGCCGCTTCGTTGACCCGCCGCCTCGATGGCCTCGAGCCGCTCGCTGCCGCCGCCCGTTTCGTTCGTGAGCACCGCCGCTACACGATTCCCCAGCGCAATGACCTGTGCGCCGGTCAGCGTGGCGACGTCGATCGTCAGCATCGGCTTGTATGTCTTCGCATACGAAAGCGCGTCGGCCAGCAGCATTCGACCTTCAGCATCGGTGTTGAGTACCTCGACGGTCGTTCCTGAGTGCATTCGGACGACATCGCCAGGCACGTAAGCATTCTCGCCCGGGCGGTTATCTGTTGCCGGGATAAACGCCACGACGTAGAGCGGCATCTCGAGCCGAACGATGGCCTCCATCGCGCCGATGACGGCCGCAGCACCGGCCATGTCTGCCTTCATGTGGTCCATTGAGCCTTTGGTCGGCTTGAGCGACAAGCCACCGGTATCGAAGACCACCCCTTTGCCCACCAAAACAACCGGGCGTTCGTTCACCGGATTCTCCGGTCTCCACTCGAGTACCGTGAACGTAGGCGGCTCCTTGCTGCCACGGTTAACGGCGAGGATGCCGCCCATCCCCTCTTCCTCGATCAAGCTGCGATCCCATACTGAAGCCGAATATCCGTACTTCTTCGCCGATCGCTCGATAAGCTTCGAGAGCTGAACGGCGGACTTCTCGTCCGGCGAGAGGTTGACGAGATCGCGAGCGGAGTTCACAGACTCGGCGATGATGCGCCCGCGCTCGGCGCCTCGCCGGCTGGCTCGCTCCTGATCTCCGGCATGAAGCACAAGTCGCTGGACTTCCGAGCGTGGATCACTATCGGTCGTCCGGTAGCGGTCGAATCGGTATCCACCGAGGACGAATCCTTCGACGAGCGCCTGAGATACCGTCTCTCCATCGAGATTGGTCTCGGGCACATGAAACGCAACCGTCTCTGCCAATACCTTGCGCGACAGCTTTGCGCCGGCCGCGCCTACTTTGCGCAGTACCTCGGCGTCGATATCGCCTTTCTTCCCCATCCCAAAAACGCCTACTCGGTGCGCGCGGCGTCCCTCCGGATAGAGCAAGGTGACCTCGTCCCTCTCCCCTTTTATATCGGCCTCAGCAAGCCGAGACGCACCTCCGGTGGCGTTCTCAAGCATGTCGCGAACGTCAGAGCCGGGATCCTGCGCAATCGGCACAAGAAGGAGATCGACATCCAGTTCGGCGAGGTCGATCGTGGTAACCGAGACTTTCATAATTTCAGGTCAGGAACGATTTGCGAGCAATGTCTCAAGGTAACTCTGGTCTTCGTTTGATAGCTCATCGGAAGACTCAGCGGTCTCGAGCTGCAGGAATCGCGGCGCGGCTTCCATTACGCGGTCGATGACTTCGGTGAGACCACCTGGTACGAAGGCGCCGCTTGCATTGCGATGGCCGCCGCCTCCAAAGTGCCGCGCCCATTTATGAACGTAGGTGTCTGCTTTCGACCGAAAGCTCATCTTGACGCCCCGCTCGAGCTCTGTAAATATAACCGCCGCGCGTACCGACTCGATAGACAGCGCGTAATTAACGAATCCTTCCGCCTCGTCTTTGCTGGCGCCGGTCTCTCGCATCATCCGCTGCGAGAGCACGATGTAGGCAACCTGGTCGTCGTAACGCGTCGTGATGCTGTCTAGCGCCAACCCGAGAAGCCGTAGGCCGGCACGCGACCGTGTATCGTAGATGGATGTGTGAATGGGCGCCGGCGTGATGTCACCGCGTTCGAGCAAGTCGGCCACGATTCGGTGCACACGCGGCGTAACGCTATTGAAGCGGAACGACCCGGTGTCGGTCATTAACCCGCAATAGAGCAACGTAGCGATGTCGGTGTCGATGAGCGAAGCATCCCAGGCAGAGATGATGTCGTAAATCAGCTCGGCTGTGGACGAGGCTCGGTCGCGGACGAATAGGAAGTCAAAGCCATCTTCCGGATTCGTGTGATGGTCGATGAGTGCCTTGACCCCGTTTGAGTTCTTGTAGGCGGCTTCAACGCGCCCCAGTCGATGAAACGCGTTCAAGTCGACCATTACGGAAACATCGGCCTCGTCGATAGCCTGCCGCTGCTCGAGACTTCCATCGAATATCTGCACCCGGTCGATCGACGGCAGCCACGCCAAGTTATAAGGCGGCGAGTCTGAGTTGATCATCGTGACCTGCTTGCCGAGCCGCTCAAGAAAAAGGCCCAGCGCCAACTGCGAGCCCAGCGCGTCGCCGTCTGGACTGATGTGCGTGGTGATGAAGAACGACTGCTCTCGGCGGATCAGATCGAGGATCTGGTCGGGCATATGGAATTACGTCGATGGATGGCGATGTGCTATGCCGTGCGCTGGACTTTGTTCGAGATATCGAGCTCTACGGCTCGGCCAGTGCGGCGAAAAGACACGTTAACGTCTGTTGAGAGGGGAAATCCGAAAGGCGCGAACCGCCCGCCAATTAAACCGCCCACGAATAACAGCGGCCGGCTACTTGTACGCTCTTAGTCCGGAAAGATCAAAGACCAATGATGTATCCGGGCTCGCCGGCGGTGGCTGAGAACACGCCGGACACCTCCACCTCGCCAGAAATCGGATCGCGCCCGCGTTCGGCCACTTCACCCACCATAACGGCATCGAACGAGCCTCGAATGAGCGTATCCGTGACGGCGGTCAGTGTGAGCGTACCCGATCGGGCGCGAAAGGCCCGGTGGAGTCCCTGACGGTAGATCAAAGTGACGCCGCTGTTGCCGCGAGCAAATTCCTCGGCATCGAACGCGTAGCGTCCCGTGGTTGCAAAGCCCTGGCCTCCCGTTGCGATCACAATCCCACCTGCAAAGTCTTGCGTCGTCTCCAACTCGATGACGGCGTTCGTGACGCCGGTCCCAGTGTCGAACACGTGGCCAAATGTCGCCCCGCCAGTGAGTGTGTCGTTGACAACGCCGCGAAAGGTGACACGATATCCATCGATTTCGTCAGGATTCGTGCCCACCGTGGATGCCACGCCGTTCACATCATTCGATGCGCCGCATGCCCCAACGATCAGCGCGCAGGCAACCAGCAGGGAGGAAAGCACGGGTAATTTGACCCGCCTGAATAACATCAAAAGCTCGGGAGCGGCTATCCGCGGTAATCGATTGAGGGAAGGATGGCCGAAAATAGGCACTCACGATCCAATTGACCACCTCATAACGGGGCCATTTACTGGCGTTCATCCCCGATGTCTTGCAGCGTTTCCTGCACGCGCCGGTCGATGTCTTCGACCTCTTCGGGCAATTCCTCAGGAACGGCGATGATATCGAGGATGAGCCGTGCCGCGCGGTCGTACGTCAGGTAGTTGTACATCCAGTTGAAGAGCACATTCGCCCGGTTTCGAAAACCGATCAACTGCATGATGTGCACCGTCACCCAGAGGAACCACGCCACGAAGCCGGTCATTCGCTTGCCGGACGCGAGTTCGGCCACAGCCGCATTTCGGCCGATCGTCGCCATCTGGCCGCGATCTTTATAGACAAAAGTCTCTCGCGATCCACCGTTCAAGTCGCTCAAGATCTGCTTCGCTGCGTGCCGGCCTTGCTGGATGGCAACCGGAGCAAGCTGGGGATACTCAATCCGATCCTCTCCGATCTCGCCGCATACATCCCCAAGAATGAAAACCTCAGGATGATCGGGATGACTGAGATCAGCCGATACGCGCGCTCGGCCGCCTTTCCCCTGTTCCACCTTGAGCAGGCCAACAAGCGGACTCGAAGCGACGCCCGCCGCCCATATCAGCGTCCGGGTTTCGACGATTTCTCCGCCCTTTAAGCGGATATGGTCCTCGGCAACTTCCTCCACGGCTGTTTCGAGACGCACGTCAACGCCACGTTCTCGGAGTACTTTCAGCGCATACTGCTGGGAATCCTCGTGGTAGTTGGTGAGGACGCCCGGCAGCATCTCGATCAGCGTGACCCGTGCCCGAGAGGTATCGAGCCGCGGGAAATCCTTCTGCAGAACCAGAAACAGCTCCGTTAGGGCGCCTGCAATCTCGACGCCCGTCGGCCCGCCGCCTACGACAACAAAGTGCAGCGCAGATTCTCCAATTGACCGAGCGTCGCGATCGTATCGCTCAAACTGACGCAAGATGTGATTGCGCAGTTGTATGGCATCGGAGAGGTTCTTTATCGGGAAGGCATAATCCTCTGCACCTTCAATGCCGAAATATGTCGTGACGGCGCCAGGGGCGACAAGCAAGTAGTCATACTCGACGTCCGGGCCTTTCAGAAAATGCAGACGCTTCTTGTCGAGATCGATGTCTCGAACCGTGCCAAGGTGAGCATCGATATTGCGCCCGCCACGGAAGAAGTCGCGCAAGTTACGCGCGACCTCGTCTGGCTCGAGTCCGGCAGTGGCAACTTGATATAGTAGCGGCTGGAATTTGTGGAAGTTATTCCGGTCGACGAGCAGTACTTCTACCGCCTGGTTGCGCAGTGCCTTCGCCGCATTGAGTCCGGCAAACCCTCCGCCGATGATGACGACTCGCGGACGACGTCCTAAGGTTCTATTCTTACGGCCGTTCTTACCAATCATGCCCTGTACCGTGCTGATCGAGGTATTACTGATCAGTCAACGAGGGGCTCATGCGGCAGGATGCGAAGCGGCCGTAACGATGCGCGAACCGTTTGATGAGATTCCGGGGAAGGGCCGTATCAGCGAGAACCGAGGCTTGCGGTCACGCTACTCGTGTATCGCTTCTCGCCGGATGTTACGGATAGCGGCAGGTAATTCTGCTCCGGCGGGAAAGGGCACGTGGCGTATGGAGTAAATGCGCACGGCGGGTTGTACGACTTATTGAAGTCAAGAGAGACGAGCCCGTCGGAATCCTCATGATCGATGTAGAGGTAACGGCCGGCCTCATAGGTGTCGACCCGGTTGGTCGAATCCGCGAACATCACGAAGTATGTGTCGGCGCCGCCTTCCAGCACATCAAGCCGGAGGTCGTGGCCATTGACGTTGAACTCGACGTAACCCGGAGCCCTCATCTCTTCGATGGTGCCAAGAACGGTCGGGACCGGGATTGTCTTATCCGCCGGATAGGCTGTAAACCGGCCTTCGAGGCGCCAGTCGGCAGAAGTCGGATAGTACGACAGATCGGCCAGCGAGAAAGCATCTCCGGCGCGCTGATCATGCAGCCGAAGAGCGAGCCTCCCCTGCCGCTCGATCAAGTACCAGCGCCACGGTCCGATGATGACCTCCGTCGGATCTCCCGCTCGATCGGTGGCTAACTCCACCTGCCGAGTGGCGCTGCCGTCGACCACGGCTTCCACATCATCCGCCGCCGTGAAGATAGCTCCCTCGCCACTGCGCGCCACTGTGCCGACTTGCAGCGGGGCATCTTCAGGAAATCGCACATCACTTTCGGGGCCACTCCCGATCGTGAGCTGATCTCCATCAATCCAATACAGTCCCGCAAGCGACACCCAGGCCTCGGCGAGCCGGTCGGCGCGGTTCTGCTTCCATCGATCGAGCTCAGCATCTGGATCAGCCGCAGCACCACATCCGAGCATCGTAATGACCGGAAGCAGAATGAGTATGGGAAGGAGCCGTTTAAGTGAGGTCGAAGGCTTCAATTGAGAAGGATAATGTGATGATTGATTGGCGCTA
>CAZRTY010000049.1:0-11618 GCA_964603055.1 uncultured Rhodothermales bacterium
ACGACGCCCGCGTCCTCACCTTCTCCTACGATACGGGTGAGCGCTACCTGAGCGTGGATGGGTTGTTTTTGAGGGGGGTGTGAAACAAACTTGTCGGTATCTCGACTTCGCCAGAAGATTGTCCGACAGAGGCATCTGAGGAATGACGCGTTCCGCTCCAGACAGGCGGGGACCGTTGGAGGGGTCAATTACAACGGACACGCTCATGTCTTCGCCTAAAATACCCATTCTGCTAGCATCAGGCGGTATTCATTAAGACGCGTAACGGGAGAAGGCCCGGCCGGAAGAACTCGAATACGGATCAGGCTACATAATCGACGACTCGGTTACACGGGTCTTTCGAGTCGACGTTGAATTCGCGATCCTGTACGTCGGAAAGCAAGGGTTGTAGCTCCCAGAGAAGGATGTCAAGACCGAGCTCAAGAAGCGAATAGCCCTGGCCGGTATGTCCTTGTTACGCATCCTGTTTCGTTATCAAGAAGCACTTGCACTGGCTGTTATTCGAACGATAACGATACAGCAGTGTCAACGTGCGAGTTTTACTCAAACCACGCCCCAGACGTTATGAACAAATCTTTGTTGGCGGTTCTTGTCGCGCTGCTGCTTATGCCCTTGACGGCATATGCACAGTCGGGAACCATCACCGGCGTCGTACTCGACGAGGATCAGAATCCGATGCCGGGTGCATCGGTGACGCTGCCTGCCATTGACCGCGGTACTTCCACGGATATGGACGGTGCGTTTACTTTCACCGCTGTACCAGAAGGTCCTTACGACGTGCGGGCCACGTTCGTTGGCTACCGTACGGTTACGCAGAGAGTAGAGGTGGCGGCGGGACAGACCGTTCGCATCTCTCTTACACTGCAGGAGGATATATTGGGGCTCGAGGATGTCGTTGTAATTGGCTATTCGCAGATCCCCAAGCGTGAAGTAACGGGCGCGATAACGTCTATCCGCGCTCGCGATATTGAGCAGTTGAATGTGCAAACGGTCGACCAGGCTATTCAGGGGCGTGCAGCGGGTGTCGTTGCTCAGAACCTGTCCGGTCAGCCGGGTGGCGGCATGTATATCCGTATTCGTGGTCAGGGGTCGATCACGGCAGGTAACTCGCCACTATACGTAGTTGACGGGGTGCCGATCAGTACCACCGACCTGTTCTCAACCAATGAGGAGGCAGCCGAAACCCAGTCAAACCCACTTGGCGGTATAAACCCGCAAGACATCCAGTCGATCGAGATTCTGAAGGACGCAGCAGCGGCCTCGATTTACGGGGCGCAGGCGTCGAACGGCGTTGTGCTGATCACGACCAAGCGTGGAACGGCAGGAGTCACGCGGTTCAATGCTACAATGAGTTTGGGCTCGTCTCGTCAGAATCAAGTAGATCTGATCAGCGGAAGCGACTGGGCCAGGCTGCAGGTGGAGGCATTTGAGAACTCATTCGCGTTCAACCCCGCGTCTGCGATCAACGCCGGCTACAATTCCGGCAGAGAGTGGGCCATTGCGGTTCGACGTTTAGGGGAGTGGGTGAACGAAGACGGTTCGCTTGACTACGACTCCATGCCGACTCACGACTGGCAGGACGCCCTTCTGCGCAACGGCTTCAATCGCCGCATCAATTTGTCGGCTTCGGGTGGCACGCAGGCTACGAGATTCTATCTCTCAGGTGGCTACGACTTCGAGCAAGGAACGGCTATCGCAACAGATTTCGAGCGGCTGAACCTCAGGGCTAACCTCGATCACCAGGCGTCTGACCTCCTCGCGCTCGAGTTGAATGTCAACCTCGCAACAATGAAGCAGAATGGTGCTCTTGAGGGTGGTTACTACTCCGGAAGCCCATTTTTTGCCGGATTTACCTACAGTCCACTGCAGCCCATCTATAACGAAGATGGCACGTACAACCCTACACCGAGCGGCTACAACGCGGTAGGGGTACTTAACCTCGATGAGAATTCCGGTCGGACGAATCATCTCGTGGTGAACGGTGCGGCTCGCTTCAACATCGTTGAAGGCTTGACCTTCCGGAGCTTCTACGGCCTCGATTACCGTAACGTCCGTGAGCGCGACTATCGTTCGCCTGAGTCGGATGCCGGAAGGAGCCTAAACGGTTACCTGTATCAGGCCGACCGTCAGGTATCCAACTTCACGACCAACCAGATCTTCAACTACCGCGGCGTGGTTGGAGGAAATACGCTGACCGGTCTTTTCGGATTTGAGTATCGCCACCAGGATCGGCAAACACTGACAGCATCCGGAGCAGGATTCCCGAGTGGTCTCTTCCGCACGCTGCAGAATGCGGCCGATCCTTATGGTGTGAATGGTTTTGGTACGGCTTTCAAGATGGCGAGTGTCCTCGGCCAAGCTAAGTATGATTGGTTGGACCGGTACCTTCTGAATGTCACGGCGCGTTACGACGGATCATCGCGCTTCGGTGAGGACCGCCGCTGGGGCCTGTTCTACTCAGGTTCGGTTGCTTGGGTGCTCTCGAGTGAGCCGTTCATGGCATGGTCAACCGATTACGTTGATGACCTGAAGTTGCGCTTGAGTTATGGCTCAACGGGTAACACAGATGGTATCAGCGACTTTGCCGCACGGCAGCTCTTTGGATCAGGCGGCGCGTATTACGGCCAGCCTGCTCTTCGGCCTACCGGTCTCGGCAACAATGTCCTGACCTGGGAGAGCGCTGAAACGATCAACCTCGGCCTTGACTGGACCATCTTGGGCGGTCGTCTCTATGGAGCCATCGACGCATACCGTCGCGATACCAAGGACCTCCTCCTTCAGCGGACGCTGCCAACTGACAGTGGCTTTTCCAGCCTTCTTGAGAACGTCGGTTCGATCCGAAACACCGGTCTCGAGATCGAGCTTGGCTCGGTTCTCGTAGACCAGGGGGGCTTCCAGTGGACGACTGATTTTAACATCGGATTCCACCGGAACGAGATCCTCGAACTCTCTGGAGGTGCCGACTATCTCGATGTATCGGGATGGGGCCTGCTCTTCAAGGGTGAATCCCTGGGCGCGTACTTCCTGTATGAGTTCGCCGGCGTCAACCCCGCCGATGGTCGGCCGATGTTCTATGACCGCGACGGCAACATCGTTTACCAGGTTCGTGCCTCCATTGAGGATGGAGATCGCAGAATCGTGGGAGACCCGACGCCGGATTACTTCGGTGGGTGGAATAACCGGCTATCCTATGGAGGCTTCACGCTCGACGCGTTACTCCAGTTCAATATGGGACAGCTGACGAACGACCTCCAGTCGTCGTTCTATGAGGGTAACTTCATGCGTGGGTTCGGTATGACCGAGTCCTCGTTCGACCGCTGGCAGCGGCCGGGTGATATCACGCATATCGAGGCAGGCCAGAATTTCTCCGCGTATCCGCAGAGAACGAGTGGCTTGACGACCGCTTCGACGCGTTACCTTCAGGATGCCTCCTATGTTCGGTTGAAGAACGTCCGCCTCAGCTACTCGCTGCCGACGTCTGTCACGAATAACATCGGCCTGAACGGTGCAAGCATCTACGTGCAGGGTACTAACCTGGTTACGTGGACGAATTACACCGGTGCCGATCCGGAGATGGTTGGCTCGAACACTGTGATTTACCCGCAGCCACGCTCGTACACGACTGGTCTCCAGATTGGCTTCTAATTGAACCCTACTCGATGAATATGAATCGCATAAAACTTAGCCTCATCGCAGCCTTGGTGCTGATGGTGGGCGTCTCGACGGGCTGCGACAGCCTGCTCGAAGTCGAGCCGCAGCAGTCAGTCTCGCCCGGTATAGCCACCGGCTCGCCGGAGGGACTGCAAGCGGTACAAAACTCGGTCTACAACCGCCTAACCCACTTTAATTATTACGGGCGTCAGCTCGTGATTGTGGGCGATGCGCTAGCCGACAACGGAATCGGTAACCCGATTACATCAGGACGCTTCGTTTCTGAACCCCGTAATGATATCGGCACTGGAATTGGCGGTTGGGGCCGTTATCTGCAGATTAATGAGATCAACACGGTGCTGGCACATGCACCAAATGCTGGTTTCGACGCTGCAGGTGAAGCGCGCATCACGGGTGAGATGTACTTCCACAGGGCGCTCGCCTATCACGACCTTGTGAAGGTATATGCTTACGAACCCAACCAGATCATCAAGAACTGGTCGGAAGGTGTCATCTTGCGTCTGGAGCCATCGGAGACAATCGATGTTGCTGACCAGGATCTGCCTCGCGCATCGGTGTCTGAAGTGTACCAGCAGATCGAGTCTGACCTTCTCGCCTCGATCCAGAGCTTTGAGATTGCGGATAACACGAACCGGTTTTACGCAAACAAAGCGGCTGCAGAAGCTCTCCTTGCCCGCGTATATCTCTACTGGGAGCGTTGGGCAGACGCCGAGACGTATGCGACACGTGCAATGAACAACACGAGCGCTGCGCTTGCCGAGACGGACGAAGTTGCCACGATGTTCAACTCGGGTTCCACGCCCATGGGAGAGGCCCTCTTTGAGCTGCGGTTTACCCTCAGCGAAGGTCAAGGGGTCAACGAGTCGATTCAATCGCTTGTTACTCCTCCGGGTCACTACGACCTGCTTCCTGCCCAAGAATTCTTGGCAACGTTCGCCGAGGATGACGCACGGAATGCCTTGTACCCAGTTGATTCGCTCGTCTATCCGACGGAGTCTGCCGCCGTGGGGCATCGATTCCTGGCGAAGTACATGTCTGCTTCGGCCACACCGTGGGTGGACAACATCCCAGTGATCCGGTATGCTGAAGTTCTCCTGACGCGTGCCGAAGCACGTGCCGAGCAAGGCAACGCAGCCGGGGCTCTCGCCGACCTAAACCTGCTTCGCACCAACCGCGGCCTCGAGGCGGTCGATCTTTCGGGTACGCAGTTGATCGGTGAGATCCTCGCCGAGCGACGCCGCGAACTTGCCTTCGAGGGACATCGCTGGCATGATCTTAAGCGCCGCGGACTAGATATTGATAAGCCCGACGGTTCTGGCGGCGGTACGCTTAGCTACGAAGCAATTCAGATTCTTTCTCGGATCCCGATCGACCAGGTCGACCTCAATCCGAACCTGAATCAGAACCCTGGCTACTGATCGGCACACTCAATCGTCACTTATTGACAGTTTACTTGCTGTCATAGTGAATAGCTTCGATGCAAAACATGAGAAATAAACTGCTAACGGCCATCTTACTCATCACCTCCGTCGCATTGACGGGGTGCTTCGAGGATATGGTCGCACGAAAAACCTACGACGGACCGCTTCAGGTGGAGTTCGCTCAGTACTATCAACCTTACGCTCCAGCGACGGCGAACGCGAACTGGATCTCCACGGTGGTATTTCCACATGATGCCCCTGAAAATACAGCTGTTGAGGTACCGATCACGCTCCAGTTGATCGGGCCGCACCAGGCCTCGCCGGTAGACATCGGCTTCGTGGTCGCGGACGAGCGCGTCAACGCGACGGGAACCACCTTTACCACCACTGCGGTCTCCGGGACGCACTATAACCTGGCTCAGGACGGCCGGGTCACTTTTCAGCCGAACAGCAGTCATGCGACACTCGATGTCGAAGTCCGGCCTGGGTCACTTCAGCCTGGACAATCTGCCCGTCTGATTCTCGAACTGACTGAGGTCGCGGAGCTTGTTCCGGCACATAACTATCGTTTTTACGATGTCGTTATTGCCAGGGCTGCAGTTCCTGTAGAAGATGACACCGACTGATTAAGCACGATACTACATTCGTGTAAAGGGGCGGATGACCGGCGGGTCATCCGCCCCTTCTTGTTAGCAGTAGGGGCATAAGTAAAACACAGTTGTGGGAAGGACACATGAAGGCAATGTGCAGTTCGGATCACTGTATCGACGATTCGTAGCTCTGCAAGAACAGTTGCTCGGTTATGTAAGCTCGATTAGCTGATCTGATTTAAGTTGCTCGCGTCTGGTTATGCCGGGCCACTTCGGCTCACTCACACCCCCGCGTGCTCGGCAGGCCGGTAAGACTAATCTCACCACAACCGCGAGCAACCATGATGCGAAGAATCGCAAGTCTGGTCGCCGTTCTGTTACTGGCTGCTGCACCGGCGGCAGCGCAGGATGGCAGCATCACCGGTGTCGTTACGGACGCTACAACAGGGGAGGCAATACCCGGTGTCAACGTCGTTATCGACGCCCTCAATCTGGGCACAGCGTCAAACCAGGACGGTGTCTTCAGAATTGATCGCGTGCCCGCCGGTACGCATGCACTTCGGGCCAGCTATATCGGCTACATCCAGTTTCAGTCGCGTGTAACGGTTGCGGCGGGGGAAGAGGCCCAGTTGAACATCGAGCTGAGACCTGACGTCGTAGGCCTGAGCGAACTCGTCGTTACGGCTCTTGGTGTCGAGCGTGAGGAGCGCTCGCTAGGCTACTCCTCGCAGATGGTAAACACCGAAAGCATGACGGAAAGCCGTACGACTAACTTTGTCGACGCGCTTTCCGGTAAGATTGCCGGTGCCCAGATCACAAACGCCAACAGCTCAGTCGGCGGCTCCTCAAGGATCGTGCTTCGCGGTGTTAACTCGCTGACGGGCTCGAACCAGCCGCTCTTTATTGTTGATGGGGTCTACATCGACAATACCACCTTCCAGGCAGCTGGGGAGTTCGGCGGTATCGACTTCGGTAACGCCGCGATGGATATCAACCCTGATGACATCGCCTCGATCACCGTTCTGAAAGGCCCGAACGCGGCAGCGCTCTATGGCTCGCGCGCAGCAAACGGTGCCATCGTTATTCGCACCAAAGACGGCCGTGGCGTTCGGACAGGCCAGGTAGATGTCACCTTTAGTTCAACCCTCACGTCCGACAACATCCTGTTGCTGCCGGACATGCAGAACGAATACGGTCAGGGCCTCTATGGTCACTTTTCGTTCGTCGACGGACTGGGCGGAGGTGTCTTTGACGGCGGTGACGAAAGCTGGGGTCCTCCGCTCGATGGGCGCTTGATTCCGCAGTTTGACAGCCCGGTAGTAAATGGCGTGCGTCAGGGCACACCTTGGGTGCCGCAGCCGAATAATGTGAGGGACTACTTTGAAAACGGCCTGTCGTGGACCAATAACGTCTCGTTGGCAGGTGCATATCAGCAAACCAACTTCCGTCTCTCCTATACCAATCTGAGCCAGGACGGCATCTTTCCTGCCGAGTCACTCGATCGCCACACCCTGCAGTTGGCGGCGGGTTCGCAGCTGACTGAGCGCTTTCGGGCTGATGCGCGGGCCACGTTTACTGCGCTGAATGCTCAGAACCGTCCCAGTGTGGGTTACACTGACGATAACCCGATGCAGCAGCTTACGCAGTGGTTTGGGCGGCAGATCAACATGGAGAGCCTCCGTGATTACATGAACGAGGACGGGACGCCCTTCAACTGGAACTATCAGTACATGGACAACCCGTTCTGGACGCAGTATGAGAACGGAAACTCGCAGGACAGGAATCGTCTCACGGGTAACGTGACCCTGTCCTATGATCTCCTCGACTGGGTGAATGTCACGGGACTCGTCGGCCTCGACCGCTACAACGACCGCCGTGAGAACTGGACGGCCATCAGCACACTCAACGATCCCGATGGGGCCTTCTCGAACACCGCGTACGAGGTGAGCGAAGTCACGAGCAACATCCGAGTGAATGCGCAGCGCGATTTAAGTGAGGATTTCTACCTCGACGTGCTGGCCGGTGGTGAGATGACCAATCGCCGCTACAATATGCAGCGTAATGCGACGGCCGGCCTGAGCGTACCGTTCATTTACTCGATCAACAATGCGTCGATCGCGCCGACGGCCGATGATTGGCGCGAGGAACGGCAGCGAAACAGCTTGTTCGCCGCTGCGACGGTAGGTTTCCGTGATTACCTCTATCTCGACCTCACCGCCCGAAACGACTGGTCGTCGACGCTTCCCGTCGATAACAACTCGTACTTCTATCCTTCGGCGAGCCTGAGCTTCATCTTCAGCGATGCATTCGAGATCGGAGGAGACTGGCTATCGTTCGGTAAGCTGCGTGGAAGCTGGACGCGAGTAGGTAACGACACCGATCCCTACCGCCTCCGTGCTACGTTTGAGGCACCGGGAACGGGTCGTTTCGGCGACATCCCGTACTTCACAGTGGGCAACACGCTTCCCAACGAGAACCTGAAGCCGGAACGCACGGAATCGTGGGAGTTCGGTACCGAACTCCGGTTCTTGAACGGCCGTCTGGGGCTCGACGCCACGTACTATGCGCGGCGCACGTTCGATCAGATCCTGCCGGTGCAGAACTCGCGCGCCACCGGGTACGTCTCGCGGATCGTCAACGCCGGCGAGATGCGTAACAGCGGAATCGAGTTGTCTCTGATGGCGACGCCGGTTCAGACGAGCGACTTCATGTGGGATGCTCAGATCAACTGGGCGAAGAACACAAACGAAGTCGTGAGCCTCGCCGAGGGTCTCGATACGTACTTGATCGGGTCCACCTGGGATGCCACGGTTGAAGCGCGTCCAGGGGAGCCATTCGGTACGCTCCGCGGACGCGGATTCCTCCGCGACGACAGCGGCAACATCGTGGTGAATGCCGCAGGTATCCCGATGCTCGATCCTGAGATCAAGTCGTGGGGAAGCTACCAGCCCGATTGGACGGCTGGAATCTCGAACACGTTTACGTATCGCGGTGTCTCGCTTAGCTCGCTCATCGACATCAAGATGGGCGGTAAGCTCTCATCGGTGACGTACATGTTCGGCCGCTACACGGGTATTCTTGAAGAGACGCTCGAAGGTCGCGCCGAGTACGCACAGAACGAAAACGGCGTGTGGCAGCGCGTCAGCGGCGGGTTCGTTTTCGACGGTGGCGACTGGGCCGACGGTGCGGTCAAGCAGGATGGCTCGCCGAACGATATCACCGTTGGAGCGCAAGAGTTTAACAGCATGTTCTTCGGCAACCTGGAGTCACATCTCTTCGATGCCACGTACGTGAAGTTGCGCGAGTTGCGCCTCGGTTATCGTCTGCCTGCTTCCTGGCTGCAGACGACGCCCATGAGGTCCGTCGACCTCGGCCTAGTCGGCCGCAACCTGCTGATCCTGCACAAGGACGCTCCTCACATCGATCCCGAAACGGCGTTTAATGCCGGTAACCTACAGGGACTCGAGTCGAACCAGTTCCCGGCCGTTCGCAGCTTCGGCTTCAACGTACGGGTCGGTTTCTAACCTCCCGCGGCCTTAACGCACGGATCAGAATAAAATGACACCGACTCTCATGAAACGATATAGACTGATACCCAGCGTCGCGCTCGCGATGCTGCTCTTCGTGGGCCTCCAAGCCTGCGACTCGGGTTTCGAAGACATGAATCGCAACCCGAACGAGCCCGAGACCGTCCCGCCGGAGTATATCCTGCCAAGGGCGCAGCAGACCATGATGGACCGGCTCTATAGCATGAGCGGGATGAACGGATACATCGGCTCGGTCTTCGCCCAGGGTTACGCAAAGATCCAGTACGTCGACGAAGACAAGTATGACTTCGCAGGTCGGCTGACCCTCTTTGATAACATCTGGCAAAGCTTCTACACCACCACCATGGAGGATCTCCGACAGGTGGCCGCGGTAGGGGCCGAGACGGGTAACTCGAACGTTGAGGGTATCGCCGAAATCTTGCTCGCGTACAACTTCCACCTGATGACCGACCTCTGGGGCGACATCCCCTACACGGAGGCTCTCGACCAGGAGGCACCTCAGCCGCGCTACGACAGCCAGGCTGATGTCTACGACGGGCTGATCAATGATCTGAACGAGGCCATCGGCAAGCTCAACACGGGTCAGTCGGCGTTTGGATCGTCAGATCTCATCTATGGTGGGAATGTTGACAACTGGATCCGCTTTGCCAATTCGCTGAAGCTCCGTATCGCCATGCGGATGTCGTTCGCCAACCAGAGCCAGGCGGCCAGCATCATCCAGGATGTCTACAACGACGGCCGATACATCGCGAGTCACGACCAGAACGCCGAGTTCAACTACCTCCAGTATCCGTACAACAACCCGGTCAATGAATTCGCTCGTACGCGAATTGACCACAAGGTGAGCCGCACAACGGTGACGACGCTACAGGATCTGGAGGATCCGAGGCTCCGCATATATGCCACACCCGTCCAGAGCCAGGACCTGCGTGATGCAGGCACGGTCTATCAGGGCGTGCGCAATGGCGACGTGAACAACAGTTTGCCACTCGGCGAGGCCTCAACGATGGGCCACTACTTTGTGGCGCCAACCTCGCCGGGCTTCCTGATGACATACGATGAGGTTCTCTTCATCTTTGCGGAGGCTGCAGCACGCGGCATGCTCAGTGCCGATGCCGAGCAGCTTTACAATGATGCCGTGACGGCAGCGCTGGAGAAGTACTCGCCGGCGCGGGTGGCGGAAGTTCTGGGTGCGTTCCCGTCAAGCGACGCCGCGTTTCAGCACCAGGGTTTCCGGGCCGAAGAGTCGCCCGATGGAATTACGCAGGATGAAATCGATGCCTATCTGAGCCAGCCCGAGGTGCAGTGGGATGCCTCACAATGGCGTCAGAGAATCGGCCTGCAGAAGTGGCTCTCGCTGTATGGCCAAGGCTTCCAGCAGTGGAGTGAATGGCGTCGCCTGGGCGTGCCGGAACTCCAGCCTGGCCCCGAGGCCGTCCTCGATGAGGTCCCCCGACGAGTGCCGTACCCTGATTCGGAGGACGCGCTCAACAAGACGAACCTCGAGGAGGCTCGAAGCCGCCTCGGTGGCGACACCTTCCTGACGCGCCTCTGGTGGGATCCCAATTGAGAGAATAAATGAGGTGGGATTACGCCCCCGGTCAACATACGGCCGGGGGCGTTTCCTTATCGGAGACGTACGGACCGGCTAAAACGAAGTATGAGGGAGACGACTATGAGAAAGTGCCTGTGGCTTGTAATGGCGGGAACCCTGGTGATGGTCGCTGGATGTGCTCATACTTCCGAGACCGCCCGGAGCGTATCCGTCCGCTATAACGAAGCGGCCAATATCACCGAGTACCGCTCCGATCCCATCCGCCTTACGCAGTCGGCCGATCTGGTTCGGTATCCCGTGCGAATGACGCTCTCAGCGGGTTGTGAGGGATATCAGAACCGGTGCCGCCCGGATTATGTGTCGGTGCGGTTCGAAGCATCGCAGAACATTATGCAACGCCTCAACGAAGATCCGCTCGAGATATTCGTCGACGGTGAGCACCACGCGGCACAGCGTGAGCATTATTCCGGACCGATCCGTGACGTCTCCCGCGCCGAGTACCCCAGCTTTCAGTTGCCTTTCGGCGTTCTCGAGCGCATCGCAACGGCAGAATCCGTGCGGATGGATCTCGGGGGTAACGACATCACGTTGCCGACGGCCCGCAGAGCGGCAATCGCTCGGTTTGTGCAGACGGTGAGTGGTGCGCAGTGAGGGCGCTACGCCTGGGCGTCGCGGATACGCCATTGAAACCACAGCTCATCCCCTCGAACACCGCTCGGTACCACAACCAGGCGGAGTTCTTCGGCACCTTCCAGGATGTCCTCACCCTCCACATATCGAGGGAACGCGATATGGTTGGCGCGCTGGAAGACCTCGCTGCCGTCAACGGTGA
>CAZRTY010000050.1:0-11476 GCA_964603055.1 uncultured Rhodothermales bacterium
CGCTGACGTATGCCGGCAACCTGATGAATCTTGTGGATGTGGAAGACGCGCCGAATTACCGCTTCGTGCACGGAGACATCCGCGATGCCGATCTCGTTCGGTCGCTATTCCGAGAGCACGACATCTCGTCTGTCGTGCACTTTGCCGCCGACAGCCACGTCGACCGGTCGATCATGGCGCCCATCCAGTTCGTCGAGAGCAATGTGCTCGGCACAGCCACGTTGCTTGAGGCCGCCCGCGAAGCCTGGGGCGACGACACCGCACGACGCTTCGTACACGTATCGACCGACGAAGTCTTCGGCAGCCTGGGCGACGAAGGTCTATTCGAGGAGACCACGCGTTACGACCCTAAATCTCCCTATTCCGCATCCAAAGCGGCGAGCGACCATCTCGCGCGGGCCTACGAACACACGTTTGGACTGCCGGTCATCATCACCAACTGCTCGAACAACTACGGTCCGTTCCAATTCCCCGAAAAACTGATCCCACTCGTCATCGCGAACGCGCGGAATGAAAAGGACATCCCGGTTTATGGACAGGGTCTGAACGTGCGGGATTGGCTCTATGTGGGCGATCATTGCGAGGCCATTGAACTCGCCCTCGCGCACGGCAGCGTCGGCCGGACGTATTTGATCGGCGGCAACGCGGAGGTCCGTAACATCGACCTCGTCAAAAGGATTGCAGATCTAGTGGATGAAGAGCTCGGGCGCCCCGAAGGCACGTCTCGCTCGCTGATCCGCTTCGTCACCGACCGGCCCGGCCATGACTACCGCTACGCGATTGACTTCAGCCTGACAAAAGATGAGTTGGGATGGGAGCCGCGCCATGAACTCAGCTCGGGACTTCGCGAGACCGTCCGCTGGTATCTCGCTAACGAAGACTGGCTGCGGCGGGTGATGGATGATTCCTATCGCGACTATTATTCGCAGCAGTATCAGCAACATTAACGGCCCATCGAAAGATTGAACAGCGCCGCGTTCTGCGGCCCGCTGCACACATCGTTCTTCAAGTAGCCAACTCACCTCCCTCCCACATCCGTGAATCTGAAAGGCATCATCCTCGCCGGAGGCACCGGCAGCCGGCTCTTCCCGCTTACCCGCGTCACGAACAAGCACCTGCTTCCCGTCGGGCGGTATCCGATGATTTACCACCCGCTGATGCGGATGCGGCGCGCCGGCGTGACGGAAGTCGCCGTCGTGACGAGCCCCGAGCACATGGGCGATGTCGTCAACCTGCTTGGCAGCGGCGATCGATTCGGCCTCGACCTGACCTACCGCGTGCAGGATGAGCCGGGAGGGATCGCTCAGGCGATCGGCCTCTGCCGCACATTCACGGGATCAGATCCGTTCGTCGTCATCCTCGGCGACAACGTCTTCGCCGATGACATCGCAGCGGATGCCGAAGCTTACAAGCGTCAAATCGCCGAGGAGAAGTCGGGCGCGCGTGTATTGCTGAAGCAAGTGCCTGACCCCGAGCGCTACGGCGTGCCGAGACTCGACGGCGATCGCATCGTCGAGATCATCGAGAAGCCGGCCGATCCGCCGAGCGAGTACGCCGTGGTGGGCGTTTATTTCTACGATTCGGGCGTTTACGACATCATTGATCAGCTTCAGCCAAGCCGGCGCGGCGAGTATGAGGTAAGTGATGTGAGCAACGCCTACATCGAGCGTGGTGCCATGACGCACGGCCGTATCGACGGATGGTGGGGCGATGCGGGAACGATCGAGGGATGGCACGAAGCCAATGACCTCGCACGCGATCTTGAGTATCAGGAGCTGGGGTCGGGAGAATGACGACGGACAAGACAGCGGACAAGACGAGAGAAAATCCGCAGCCGACATCATTGCCGGATCAGCCCATCGACGGCTGTATCATCGAGCCTATCGGTCGCTTCGACGACGAGCGCGGCTGGCTAACAGAGCTCTTCCGCGAAGACGACTTGCCGGAGGGACTGCTCCCCGCGATGGCTTACATCTCGTCGACGAAGCCTGGCGTCACGCGGGGCCCGCACGAGCACCGCGACCAGACGGATATATTCGTCTTCTTCCACGGGCGGTATCGACTGTATTTGTGGGATAACCGCCGCGATTCGCCGACGCATGGAAATCATCAAGTGCGCGAGCTGGGCGAGAACGAACCGGCACGCGTCATCGTGCCGCCGGGCGTCGTCCACGGCTACCGCAACATCGGAAGCACCGACGCGCTCATCATCAACTGCCCCGACCAACTCTACGCCGGCCCGGGACGCAGACATCCCGTTGATGAGATTCGGCATGAAAGCCTCTCCGACAGTCCGTTCAAAATCGAGTAATCAGTTAGATCACTTCCGTTGTTCATGAAACTGCTTTTGTTTGACATCGACGGCACGATCCTCCTCACGCACGGCATCGGCCGACGAGCCGTCGAGGCGTCGCTTTCTGAGTTGTCTGGTCGCCGGATTGACACCACCGGCATCTCGTTTTCGGGAAAGACCGATCCGCAGATCATCCGCGAAGTGCTCATGGCGAGCGGCTTCAACGGCACCTCGCTGAACGGGCTCATGGAGGAAGCGCTCGAGGCCTACACCGAGTTGATGCGGGAATCCATCCAGCCGGAATCGACCGAATTGCTCGGCGGTGTGAAAGAGCTGATCGAAGAGCTCTCGCAACGGGACGACGTCCAGCTCTCGCTCCTGACGGGCAACCTCGAGCCGCTTGCTTACCTGAAGCTAAACGCCGTCGGACTGGATCATTACTTCCCTTTCGGCGCCTTCGGCAGCGACCACGAAGATCGCTACCAGCTTCCGCCGATCGCGATGGCGCGCGCCCGAGAACATACCGGCCGGGCGTTTGATGGGAGCGACGTCGTCATCATCGGCGATACCGAGCACGACATTGGCTGCGGACGTGGCGTCGGCGCGTTCTCGGTTGCCGTGTGCACGGGCCGCTTCGACCGCGATTACCTGCATCAGCACGAGCCCGACGTCCTGCTCGAATGCCTCGACGATCCGGACGAGTTCATCAGTGCCGTATTCAGCAATTGAAACCGCCGGCTTTGAGCGCGGTGAGATCGAACTCGGCGGCTATCGCCACACGTACTACGTGTCGGACGTCGATGAAACGCGACTGCCGCCCGTCCTAGCGATCCACGGCTTCGGCACCGATGGCTACCGCACGTACCGGCACATCGTCGAGCCGGCACGCCGCGCCGGGATTCCGCTGATCGCCATCGACCTGCTGGGCTTCGGTGGTTCTGACGCGCCGGACATTCGCTACTCGCTGGATCATTACGCCGAGCTGCTGCGCGACCTCTGCGATGCCACTGGCCTGAGCGAGCGGCCCATCGTCCTCGGCCATTCGATGGGTGGCAAAGTTGCCGCGGCTGCGGCCGCAATGTTTGAAGAACGGTTTTCTGGGCTCGTTTTGGTTAACAGCGGCGGATTTACGCGGCGCGAGAACTTGATCCCACTGCTCGGCTCGCTGCCGCTCTTCCATCGACTCATCGATAGCGATGTCGTGTATCGGCACGTGCTTCCGCGCACGCCGCTCGGAGCGATCTTCAACTCCGACGTCAGTCGTCATCAAAGCAGACGCATGCGAACCTCGCATGCATCGCTCGACCTTCGCCGGACGGGCATCCGGTCGAAGCTGGCGGAGCTAACGCTTCCCACCCTCGTCATCTGGGGTGGGAATGATCGCATTCTGTCACGCAACGCGCCGCGATCAGTCCGCCGGCATTTACCGTCTGCGACGATTCGGGTGATTCAGGATGCCGGGCACGCGCCGATGAAAGATCAGCCGGAGGAGTTCGTCGACATCATTGCGGGATTCGCGGCTCGCCATATATCCAAACCCCACATCCACACCGTAAATGATCGTGGCCGACCGTGAGTGCATCGGCCCGACTTCGTCCATAATTTGATACACTCATCGAATCCGGCGCCTGAGCTAAATGGTGATTAAAGCAGCACTTGCTGCAATTCAAACCGATTCTCAGTTTCACGCGGCGTGGGCACGGCGTTTGGAACGAGTCAAATTAAACCGCCCGGACCCGACTCTGCGTTTCGGACTCGATACTCAGAACTCAGACCTCGATTCTCTGCACTTAGAATTCCACACTTTCCCGATGAAGCTACTCTCTACGAAATCATTTTTGCTGCTCGCCGCGCTCGTCCTCCTGAGCGCACCGCAAGCTTCCGCGCAATCGGCCGATGCCGTGGCGCAGCGCTTCAACGCGAAGTACGCCTCGCTCGAATCGCTGCGGGCCGAGTTCACCCAGACAATGACGTCGCAGTACAGCGACATCCGCGACGAACGCTCCGGACGCCTGCTTCTGCGCGGCGAGAACTATCTGCTCGACACCGGCGATGAAGTCTACGCCCGCAACGGCAGCGACGTATGGCGATATTCGCGCCCCGACAATCAGGTCATCCTGTCAGCGCACATGGACGACGGTTCGTCCTTCTCCGTCAACGATCTCTTCTTCCGCCATAACGAGCTGTTCAGCATCACGGATACGGCGTCGGAATCGCTGAACGCCGCTCGACACAGCCGCCTCGTGCTCGAACCGCGCGACGAGCACTCGTTCTTCCAGCAGGTCACGCTCTGGATGCGCGACAGCGATGACATCGTGACACGCGTGCAGATCGAAGACATCAACGGCACGGTGATGGATTTCCGGCTGACGAACGTTGAACTCAACCCGTCGCTCGGTGGCAACGCCTTCACCGCACCGGCCGATGCGGAAGTTGTGGATTTGCGGTAGGCTGAAACCAGACCTCCCAAGAGGAATAAGGCGGGCAACTCATTTGTCCGCCTTTTTTCGTGCCGCCACGTTTCCGCAAGATCCTCATCCAGGTTGTAGGCTTCGTCCTCGCCGCCGTCTTCCTCTACCTGGCGCTGCGCGGCGTCGACCTGCGCGAGATCATGCACGCGTTCCGGACGGCGGATTACCGCTGGCTGCTCCCGGTCGTCGCGGTGCTGCTCGGCAGTCATGTGCTTCGGGCATGGCGGTGGCAGATTCTACTCAAGGCATTGCCTGTAGATGAACTCGGCGCTTCGCAGCCGCGCATCAGGCCGGCGTTTTCGTCGCTCATGATCGGCTACATGATCAATTACGCGGCGCCGAGGCTGGGCGAGGTGGCGCGCTCCGCGAACATGGCCACGCGGTCTCGGCTCTCGTTTTCATCCGTGCTTGGTACGGTGGCGGCTGAGCGCCTCATCGATGTTGTGATGCTCGCGATCGCGCTGATTAGCGTCGTCTTCCTGCTCTCCGACCGCCTCGGGATGCTCGAGCAGCTGTTCATTCAGCCGTTTCAAGATGTCAACCTGATCCTCGTCGGCGTGATTGTTCTGCTGATCGGCGTGCTGACTGTGTTCGGCTTTTTCGGACTTCGGCGCGTGGTTCGCAGCGAGTCCATTCCGTTCATCACCCGATGGTCGCGGCGGGCAAAGAGCGTGGTGGATTCCTTCATGGATGGTTTCCGGACGCTCGCACGAGCGCCGCAGCGCGGGCTTGTCGCCGGTATTTCGGTGGGGATGTGGCTGCTGTATGCAGTCGCCGCCTACATCCCATTCCAGATGCTCCACCTCGCGCAGCCGTTCGACATTTCAATCGTCGATGCATGGAGCATCATGGTGCTCGGCTCGCTGGGCGTCGTCGTTCCATCTCCCGGCGGAGCGGGGTCGTACCACTACATCACCGTCGAGACGCTGGTCCACTTGTTCGATATGACCCGATCGCCCGCGGCCTCGTACGCGTTCCTCACGCACGCCGCCCAGATGGTGCTCTATATCATCGTTGGCGTCATCTGCCTGTTGTTGCAAACCTCGCGGCCCTCGGACCTGCTTCAGGCGGCGGAAGAGCATCCTACGGCTTCGACGCCGGCTGATTAACTGCCGTTGCCGACCATTCGCCCGACGGATCCCACGGCTCGCCAATGCCCGCCTTGAAGCCTCAGCGGCGTTGCTTACTGTTTAAAAAGAATGGAGAAGTTCAGGATCCGTCTTCCTTGAATTATGCAGACATCGAGTACCAGAAATCCCGCAAACCCGCTGTCTGAGCTCATCAGCGATGAAACGTACCGGCTGTTGGCCGAACACAAGTTGCTGAACGAGAAGAGCCTGCGCGATTATCAGATCCGAAGGAAATTCCGTGAGCTCCGAAACCGCAATGTGCCGACGACCAGGGCTATCCATCAGCTGCGCGAGGACCATCCCTACCTGCAATTCGACACCGTACGGAAGATCGTGTACGGATTGAACCGCCGGTGACTGATCACAGGCTATTGGCTATCCGAGACGCGTCCGCGTGGCGATAAACAGGATGATACCCGCGGCGACTGACGCGTTGAGCGACTCCACATCGCCGCGCATCGGTATTTGTACGAGGTGATCGCATTCACCCGCGATGCGTTTGCCGAGGCCGCTGCCCTCGCTGCCAATTACAATTGCCAGTGGCCGGTCCACGTCCACATCCCAGACTGACTCTGCGCCCTCGCCAGAAGCGCCGAGGATCCAGAAGCCGCGTTCTTTAAGCGGATACAGCGTATCGGCAAGATTGCCGACGCGAGCAATCGGGACCCGGCCCGCCGTCCCGGCGGAGGCCTTTACCGTAACGGCGCCGAGGGGCGCCATCCCGTGCCGCGGCACCACAACGCCGTTCACACCGGCCGCCGCCGCCGTCCGCAAGATCGCACCGAAGTTATGCGGATCCTGAATCCCATCGAGTAGCAACAGGACCGGCTTCGTTTGCCGCGTGGTGTCGAGATCCGGCGCGGCGTCTTGCAGCAGCTCGTGTAAATCCAGAAAAGGGATCGGCGCCGAAAATGCTGCAACACCCTGATGCCCGGCCCCTCCGGCCAGGCGATCAAGCCGGTTTGCCGGCACGAACTGCACCTGGATGCCACGCTCATGGGCCATCCGCCGGATGTCCGCGATGGCGCCGCCGCCCGTCCCCTGCTTGATCAGCACCTTGTCGACCTCGCGCGCGGCGTCCCGGATCAACTCGAAAACGGGGCGCCGCCCCACCACGATCGTCGGCTCGTTATCGCCTTCCTGTTTAGCCATCTGCGGATAGTTTTCGTACGGCCGCCTCAACGGCATCGACAAGTTGACCGGTAACCGCCTCGTGCTCGGGCTTCATCAACACGCTTCTCAAAATCGACACGACCGGCACATCCGGCTCTACATCCCTCAGCAATCGACTGTCGACTTTGAGCAGGCTTAGATACACGGGAGGCTCTCCTTCCATCAAATGCGTGAACACCGCCCGGGATAGCCGGTCAACGTCGGATGCTCGTTCAGCCATGGGATAATAGTTGACGATGTCGAGCGTCGGTTCGCGGAGTAAGACCAGCTCGCCGGATTTCCGCACGCGCGAGGCGAACGACTGAGCCGCGCGAAGCGTCGAGCTCAATACGGAGCCGATGCCGCGCTCACTCTCGAGTGGCAGCAACTGCAGCGTCATCCACAGCGCACCTGCCGCCGCGCCGGCGCGCGAGCACTCGAGGCTGATCTCCCCAAGATGGAAATCGTCTGACGTGAAGTACGTGTAGGGGGAATCGTGCTTGTAAACGCTGCCGACCCGCGGATCGCGGTGCAGAATCGCGCCGCATCCGTACGGTTGGAGGCCGTGCTTGTGCGGATCCACGACAACGGAATCACTCGCCGAAATGGCGGCGAGACGCTGAGCAGTTTCTTCGGATAATGGCGATGGACCGTCAGCCAACACTTTGAAGAAACCGCCGTACGCCGCGTCCACGTGAAGCCGGAAGCCGTAGTACGACTTCAGTTCGAGGATCGCAGGGATGTCATCGACGCTGCCGGCGGCCGTCGTGCCCGCCGTCGCGACGACCGTCCCGACGTCGCCTTCGCTCAAAGCCGCTTCAAGCGCGGAGACGTCCATCTCGCCGTTTGGTCGACATGGGACTTCGACCGTGGGCACGCCGAGCAATCCGCACATCCGTGCGTGCGTGTAGTGAGCTTCCGAGCTAAACGCTACGGCCTTGCCGCCTGTCAGCTCACGCGAAACCCAGAGCGCCTCCAGGTTTGCAACCGTACCGCCCGAAGTCAGATGTCCGATCCCGTCAGGCGGATATCCGAACAAATCGAGGAGCATCCGCACAACCTCCTTCTCCATCTCGGAGGTCGGCGGTCCGCCGTCGAGCGCGTGGTTGTTGGGATTGATGAGCATCGCCGCCACGTACGCGACGACAGCGGCCGGGTGCGGCGGCTTCAACATCTGGCCGGCATACAGCGGATGGAAGAAGGGGTAATTCCTCTGAAGCCGAGTCGTGTACTCGGTCAGAACGTGGCTAAAGTCGGCCTCATCGACATCCAGGGTAGACGCCGTGTCAAACGCCGGCCACTGATGCTGCCACGCCTCAATCAGCTCAACGGCCTTAGGCAAATATTGCGACAGCAGCGAGGCGCTCATGTCTTGTCACCAATCCGCACCCCCCTGGCCGGTTCGACGTCCGGCTCGGGCCGCCGCCTCCACAACAGCGCCATCCCGATAAGCCCGGCGATGATGAGCAGTACCGAGATGAACTCCGCCTGTGTGACCTCCATCCCAAACAGATTCATCACCACGTTCACACGGATCTGCTCGATTAGAAATCGCTCGACGCCTGCCATGGTGAGGTACACGAAAAAGAGCCAGCCGTTGAGGAAAGGATGCTTCCGCAGCGCCCACAACCCGCCAAACAATATGACGGCCATCGCAAACTCATAGAGCGGCGTCGGATACACACCCGGTTCGGGGATGTGCACGTTCAGAATGTTGTTCGGATAGGTCTCGGCCCAGAGCCACGTGGGCAGCCAGCCTGGCTTGGCCGCGAGGTTGGACTCGATGCCCCAGTCGCCGTCCCCGGCGAGGTGGCAGCCAATCCGTCCGATGCCATACGCGAGAATCAGGCCCGGCGCCACGGCATCAGCCACCGCACCGACCGGTACGCCCTTCTTCCGCACGTACCATGCGATCGCCACGCCGGCGAAGATGAGTCCGCCGTAGAAGGTCAGCCCGCCGGTCGAGAAGATCATCCCGAGTGGATCGGCGAAGAACTGGTCGAGATTCTCGAGGATGTGGAAGACCTTGGCACCGATGACGCCCATCACGATGGCGATGGTGGTGATGGTGCCGATGAGCTCCGCCGGACTCGCGTCCTGCTCCCTCGTGCGCTTTTTCTTCGGATCCTTCGTCTGGATGCGCACCGAGCCGATCCTGCCGATCGCGTGCATCCGCTGGAGTTCGAGCGAGGTCAGCCACGCGGCAACGATGACGGCCACGGCCACCATCGCACCGAACGAATAGATCGGGATGGGAAACTCGAAGCCGAGGAGGTCGCGAAATATATCGCTGAGACGAGGATACATGTTGGCTTAGAAATGCGGGATTAAGCGCGCGTCAAGCGGTGTCTCCAGTGGTGGTCCGCAGATAATCTGCCAGACGTTCGAGTGCGACGTCTTCTTGCTCGCCACTTGTCATGTCGCGCACGGCCACTTCACCGCGCTCGAGTTCGTCACTGCCCACGATCACCACGCGCCGGGCTTCCTGCCGGTTGGCTTCACGCATCTGGGCCTTCATCGAGCGGCCTTTGAGGTCGAGTCCGACGTGGAGTCCGCCTTCGCGCAGCCGCTGCGCTTCCTTGAAAGCCCATCGCGCTGCATCATCCCCCAGGGCGACGAAGAAGGCGTCCGGCACATCGCGCCCCGGCAGTTGCACGCCTGCGGCCGACATCGCCAGAAAGAGCCGTTCCATCCCGGCGGCAAAACCGATCGCCGGCACGGGCTGTTTGGCGCCGAGCTCGCTTGCCAGCAGGTCGTACCGACCTCCCCCGGCCAGCGCGCTCTGAGCACCGAGGTCGTCGCTCTCAAGCTCAAACGTCGTTCGGCCGTAGTAATCGAGCCCACGCACGAGGTATGGATCCTCGACAAACTCAACGCCGAGATCACCGAGATACTGCTTCACCTGTTCGTAGTGCGCACCGCTCTCTTCGTCGAGATAGTCCGCAAGCTGCGGTGCATCGGCGAGAAGCTTGCGCTCACCCTCATCTTTGGTATCGAGGATCCGCAGCGGATTGGTTTCGAGCCGCTTACGGCTGGCTTCCGACAACTTCTCCGCGTGCGGCTGAAGATAATTTCGCAGCGCGTCCCGGTACGCAGCCCGCGTTTCAGGACCGCCGAGCGAGTTGATACGGAGCCGCGTCGACGTAATGCCGAATTCATGATACACCGCGATCATCAGCGCGATCATCTCGGCGTCGGCACGGGCATCGTCGGCGCCGAGGACCTCGCAGCCGAACTGATGGAACTGCCGATAGCGGCCCTTTTGCGGGCTCTCCGCCCGGAAACACGGCCCGATGTAATAAAGCTTTTGCACGCCGCCGCGCTGCGCGAGGTGATGCTGGAGGTAAGCCCGCACGACCGGCGCGGTGACCTCCGGCCTCAACACATAGCTGCTGTCACCTCGCTCCACGACGAACATCTCTTTCGAGACGATGTCGGTCTGCGCACCGACTCCGCGTGCAATGAGCTCGGTCTCTTCGAGAATCGGCGTGCGCACTTCCTCGAAATCGTACCGGCGCATGATCTCACGGATGCGCGACTCGACATACTGCCATGCCGGCGTACCGGGAATGGACGTGCCTTCGGAGGTCGAGGTATCAGGCAGGATGTCGAACGTACCTCGGATCGTCCGGAACGATTGTGCCACTTGTTAGCGTGTTGATTGACGGATTCCCGGCATCGAATTGAAGCCGGAGCTGTGTTCAAACTTGCTTCTCGCAATGAGATCGAGGCCTAATCCGGCACCCGGACCTGTCGTCTTAATGAGGCGACATGACCGCAGATCTGCGTCTATCCATCCGCCAGTTCGAGATCTCCTTCCTCGAAGACGGTCACGATACCTTCTTCGGTCTCGGCAGCGAGGAGCCGGTTACGGAATTCCTCGCGGTTCATCAGCCGCGAAACCCGGCTCAGGATCTTGATGTGTTGTGACTTCGCGGCTTCCGTTCCCACAAGCAGGAATACGAGACGCACCGGCTCGCTGTCGATCGCGCCCCAGTCGACCGGGTCCTTCGTCACGGCGAAGGCAGCCACCGTCTCCGTGACCGCCGATGTCTTACCGTGAGGCAACGCAAGTCCCTTGCCTACTCCTGTCGACATAACGGCTTCTCGATCGACGACAGCACGCTTGACGGCCTCAAAATCACGTACTTCGGGAAGTCCCTCCAGCATCTGGACGAGTGCGTGGATTACCTCCTCTTTCGTCGACCCTTCAAGCCCAACCCTCACCGTACGGCGAGAAAGTAGATCCCTGATGTCGCTCGGCCGGTTACTCATCTATGGCGACTATTGGTGTGCAAAGGCGGGGAAGATATACGATTCTGACCTCCGAACGAAGAAAATGGCCCCATGTTCACAACCTATTGGATTGAAGCCCCCCTCCCCTGTCATGCTTCCGCGAGAATCTCCATCGCGCGTTCCATGTCGGCGGG
>CAZRTY010000051.1:0-2626 GCA_964603055.1 uncultured Rhodothermales bacterium
CGGTCGATGAGCCGGTTGAGCTCGAAGTCGCCCAGCATGGCGGGCTCACCTCCCGCCGGACGAGGAATGTCGAGGTCGAACTCGCCCGGGTACTCGGCGACAATGCTGAGCTCCATCGGCTGCCCCACGCGGATCGTGTCATCCGGCAGGACGACGCGCGCACGCTGCGCCGAAACGCCGGCCGGCACGCCGCAGCTTGCAATCAACGCGATAATCAGCAGAAGGCGCGGGCTCATGCGCGGCTGTGATTTCGTCGGCGAAACAAACGCACCAGCGGATCGACGTAATTTTCGTCGGCACGAATCCGCACATGGTCCACTGCTAACCGGGCCATGATTCCATCGACGCGCTCCCGGCGCATGTGTGCCGATCGAGCCAGCGATTCACGAACGTCGGCACTATTCAAGTCGATCACGGCCTCTTGCCCCGATTCGGCATCCTGCAAACGCACGAGCCCTGCCTCCGGTAACGCTTCTTCCCGTCGATCGAACAGCTCGATGGCAACCAGATCATGTTTTTGCGAAGCCACCCTCAACGAGCGCTCGAAATCCTCATCCAAAAAATCGCTCAAGACGATGACGACGGCGCGTTGCTTGAGCACGCGCATGGTGTGCTGAAGGGCTGCGTCGATGTCCGTCCCGCGCGATTTCGGTTCGAACGCGAACAAATCGTGGATGAGTCTTAGCACGTGCTTCCGGCCCTTCTTCGGCGGCACGAACAATTCGACGATATCCGAAAACAGCAGCAGCCCCACCTTGTCGTTGTTCTGCACGGCGCTGAAGGCGAGCACGGCGCAGATTTCTGCCGCCGCTTCCCGCTTGAAACGAGTGGACGAGCCAAACGCCTCCGACGCCGAGACATCCACAGCCAGCATCACGGTTTGCTCACGCTCCTCCTCGAAGACTTTTACGTACGTATCTCCGGTGCGCGCCGATACGTTCCAGTCGATCTGCCGGACGTCATCGCCGATCTGATACGGCCGGACCTCGGCAAACTCGATCCCACGGCCACGAAACGCCGAATGGTATTCGCCGCCGAACACGTTGTTGACGAGACCGCGCGTGCGGATCTCGAGATGGCGGATGTTCCGTAGTAACTCCGGGGTTAACACGGTGCGGATGCGAGACGGGGTTTATCGAAGGGGGGATTGAGGTCGGCGCATATGCAAACGTCACAGCCTGCCCTTCGTTCACCGTTGGTTCTCGCCGACATTACCTGGCGCCGCAGAAACCGGCATCCGTATTCACGTTATATTTCGATGCTGCAGGGTTTCAAGATGCCTGCCGCGCGTAAGAACCGCCTTTCCTCACACCAGCCTTAGCCCTCATGAAGTTCGGCATTATAGTTTTCCCTGGCTCGAACTGCGATCACGACGCCTACCACGCCGCCAAGCATGTTTTTGAGCAGGACGCTCGGTTTATCTGGCACAAAGAGACATCAGTCGGCGATGTGGATGTTGTCATCGTGCCGGGCGGGTTCGCCCACGGTGATTATTTGCGTGCGGGTGCCATCGCTCGCTTCTCACCGATCATGCAAGATGTGATTCGGTTTGCTAACTCCGGCGGAATCGTACTGGGCGTATGCAACGGCTTCCAGGTGTTATGCGAGTCGGGACTGCTGCCGGGCGCGCTGATCCGCAATGAGTCGTTGCGATTCATCTCGCAAGACACGCAGCTTCGAGTTGAGAACGCCGATACGATTTTCACGCGTCTCGCCGAGCCGGGGCAGGTGTTGCAGATTCCTGCGGCGCACGGAGCCGGCAATTACGTCGCCGAAGATGATGTGCTGGATCGATTGGAGGACGAAAACAGAGTCGTCTTCCGCTATTGCGATGCAGACGGCCGCGTGACCCCTGAGGCGAATCCGAATGGCAGCGAACGCAACATCGCCGGAATCATCAACGAGGGTGGCAATGTGATGGGGATGATGCCGCACCCTGAGCGATGCGTCGAGGCTGTTCTTGGCAATGAAGACGGCCGGTTGATCTTCGAGTCCATCCTTAACCTGATGCCGGCGGCTTGATCGCCCGTCCCACCTGAATTAAAGGCGCCACGCCGCTTATGGCCGATCTTTCGTCGACGCCGTTTACGCTGCTATTGCTCATCCTGAACGTTCTGGTGAGCTCGTATGCGTTGTTTTTCGATTCGTCGCTGCTCGACCGCCTGGCCTTCAAGCCGCGCGAGATCATCAAAGGCAAGCAGTACTACCGCCTGATCAGCGGAGGCTTTGTTCACGCCGGACTGGCGCACTTGGCCTTCAACATGATCACGCTGTATTTCTTCGGGCCCTTGCTGGAGATGATCATGGGGCCGGTGCGATTCCTGGCATTGTACTTCGGCTCGGAGCTCGCCGCGCACGGTTTCACGCTGATGCGGCATCGCGATGATCCGCATTATGCCGCCGTCGGGGCATCGGGCGCGATCAGCGGTGTGGTATTCGCCTTCTGTCTGTTCTTCCCATTCGAGCTGCTCTACATCTTCTTCGCTCTGCCCATCCCCGCGATCGTCTTTGCCGTATTGTACGTAGTCGGCTCGGCGTATGCGATGCGCCAAAGTGAGGGCGTCCGCGGTGGGATCGCACATGAAGCCCATCTCGGTGGTGCCATCGGTGGCCTCGTCATCACCAT
>CAZRTY010000051.1:2726-11120 GCA_964603055.1 uncultured Rhodothermales bacterium
GCTCTTAATTGAGCACGACGAGCCCCGGCAATCGACCGGGGCTTTGTCGTCGGCACCCGGTGTGCATAACATGGTGGATTTCTCGTGGAGACTTTGTTGGCACTTTGATATTGACGCCGCGCGATTCCAACCGTATCGTGAGACCAGTACCACACGGTACTTCGTTCCTTTGACGCGACTGATACACCGGGCTACATGAGGCGCCCGTCTTCCAGACAATCTGCAATCCCATCGTCGCTTTGCGGCGCAGTTGCAGGCGCGTCGGCGGATTCAGGTTCTAACTGCGTATCGTTTATCGAAACGCGTATCGAATATTGAATTGCAGCCGGCACTGGATCGAATCACTGACCCGAGTCCTCTGATTCACGTCTGACGAATCGGTGGTGAGAAAGCCGACTGAGGGAAATGAGATCGTTTACGATCTGATCGAACTCATTCGGAAAGAGATCTTGTCTGAAGCAACAAAGCAACTGTAGACTTCGCCATCGCGCGCGGAGAGTACAGGGCCATATGCCGGCGATGTGCACGTACTAAAAAAAGAGTGCGCCTGTAATTCAGTGATGCGAGAGCAACGTTGAATGGCAGGATGACACTGAACTGTGCGACGCAATCGTCGAGGACGGACGAATGTAGGAGGTATGCAGGACATCGTTGCCCAAAGCGGTGCTCCGCGCACGAGCTTTGCTCAGCCTCTTGCAATGAGATCATCCGGGATATCCTGGCCCTGACGGAGGTCGACCTTGTGTCGTACCACCGCGGGCCTCGCGTCAGGAATGATTCCGAACGTGATGTAGAAGCCGCTCCCTGATGAGCGGCTTTTTGCGTTTACGGGCCTTTACAACGCCTTCTCGAACAACGCGTACTGCTTGTCGACCACGGCGCCCATCGCGTCGAGGCTGTTTTTGAGCACCTGGTTCGAATCCAGCACCCAGCTCATCTCGCACGCGTCGTAGCCGTGCTCGGGCCCACGTGTCATCAGTTCGAGGTTCATCATCGCATCCAGGCCGCGGCCCCGATACGCAGGCAGCACGCCCATAAGGAGGTTTCGGCATTCGTAAATGCCGCCGAACTTCGCGTAGCCGAGAAGCGTGGGTAGCCCCTTCGGAAGCAGCCGGCCGTCCTTCACGTGCCGCAGCGCCTTGTTCATGTCGGGTAGCGCGAGCGTAAACGCCACCGGTACGCCGGCATCTTCGACAATGAACACAATGTTTGGGTCGACGACTTGCTTCATCATCTTCGCAAGTCCGGCAAACTCGCGCTCGGTCATCGGCACGTGGCCCCAGTTATTCGCCCAGGCCTCGTTATAGATATCGAGGATGGCTTTCGCCTCGGCATCGAACCGCGTGAGATCGAGCGTGCGGATACTCAGGGATGGATTGCGCCGCTTCACGATGTCGACGCCTCGCCTGATCTTGTCCATCTGCACGTACTTCTTGTGGACATAGTACGCCCACATTGTCATCGCACGCTCAAAGCCGTACCGTTCAAGATACTCGCTGTAGTACGGCGGGTTGTACGGCATCATGAGCGAGGGCTCCCGGTCGAAGCCGTCGACCAACAGGCCGGCGATGTCGTTGAGGGATGGATTCGTGGGGCCGCGAACACCCGTCAGCCCGCGGCTGCGTAACCAGTCGGATGCGTGCTCGAGGAGGGCATGAGCGACGCCGTAATCCTCCACGCACTCAAAGAAGCCGAAGAAGCCGACCCCGTCGTCGTACTTCTTAAGATGCATGCCGTTGACGATGGCCGCGATTGTCCCCACGACTTCACCTCTGCCGTTGGTCGCGACGAAGGGCTGGATCTCGCCGTGCTCGAAGAACGGGTTCTTACGTGGTGACAGCGTGTGCGCAACATCCCGCCTGAGCATTCCAATCCAGTACGGATTGTCTGCATAAAGCTTGTAGGGGAAGTCGATCAGGGGGCGTGCGCGTCCAGCAGGAAGCGGACGGACGGTGATGGTGCTTGCCATCGGCTCTGGATGATGTGGGATGCAGCGCGGGAAGCTAAGACGACGTCCCGAAATAAAAAAAGCGCCACGGCGCAATGCCGCAGCGCTCTTCTTAGGGATACTGGCTTAGACGATCAGCCGTGGCCGTTGCGATCGATGATGCCGTGCTTCTTGCCAACGCGGCGGAAGGCATCGAGGATGAAGTCGAGCTCATCGTCGGTGTGCGTAGCCATGTAGGACGTCCGCATGATCGACTGGCCCTGCGGCACGGCCGGAGGTACGACGGCATTGACGAAGACGCCTGCCTCGAGCAGGTCACGCCAGAACTCAAAGCACGTCATCATATCGCCGATCACAACCGGGATAATCGGTGCCTGGCTGTTCCAGACGTCGAATCCGGCATCTTCAAAACCGGCTCGCATGTAATCGGAAATCCTCCACAGCCGTTCGAGGCGCTCCGGCTCGGTCTCCAAAATTTCGAGACACTTCAGCACCGTAGCCACGTTCGCCGGCGGCATCGAGGCGCTGAACACGTGCGTCGAGCTTGTGTGCCGAATGAATTCGATTATGTCTCTCGGGCCGGTCACAAAGCCGCCCAGTGAAGCGAAGCTCTTCGAGAACGTGCCCGTCGTCAGGTGAACGCGATCGCTCAATCCGAAGTGGGCTGCCGAGCCTTTACCGCCCGTTCCGATCACGCCAACCGCGTGAGCATCATCCAGCATCAAGGCGGCGTCGAATTCTTCGGCCAGCTTAACGAGCTCGGGAACGTTGGCAATGACGCCGCTCATGGAGAACACGCCGTCGGTAACGATAAGCTTGCCGGCGTCTGGTCGCTCAGTCGCAGCCCGCTCGAGCAACCGCCGGAGGTGCGTCATGTCGTCATGGCGGAAGCGCCAGGCTTCGGCATTGCTCACCTGCGTTCCAGCGACGATACAGGCGTGGTTATCCTTATCCGAAAAAATGATGTCGTTCTTGCCGGCCAGCGCCTGAATCACGCCCTGGTTGGTCATGTAGCCGGTCGAAAACAGTACACCGGCCTCGGCGCCCATGAACGCCGCCAGCTTTTCCTCGAGCTCGATATGGATGTCGAGTGTGCCGTTGAGGAAGCGGCTCCCGGTGCAGCCCGTGCCATAGCGCTCGATCGCGTCGATCGCCGCTGCCTTAACACGTGGATCGGAGGTCAGGCCGAGATAGTTGTTCGACCCGGCCATGATCACTTCCTGTCCGTTGATGATGGCTCGAGAGCCTTCGTTGCGCTCGAGCGGTCGGAAGTACGGGTACAGGTTCGCGGTCTTGACCTGCGTGTAATCACCCGACGGATCGAAGAACCGATGACACTTCGCGAACAGCGCGGGTTCTGCATTGGCATCCGCTGCCTCGGACCGAGGCGCAGGCGCGGACGGGTTCTTTGAATGAAAATCGGGAAGGGTCATTCGAACGATAAGCTATGCGTAGCGCGGGGAAGGCAGGCGGTGCAATATACTGTTTACCGTACAGTTACGCGCCGCACTGCGTCTATATTCATGCCGTATTGCGCAGCAAGACGCAGGCCAAAGGAGAACGTGAAGTCGATTTACAGATGAGAAAGCAGTCAATAATGCGCACGTAACGACGCGCTCACGAAAATCGATAAACTGATCCTGCGTCGGGGCGAGCCTTCCATCATACGCAACTGCGTGTTAAGTGGAACAGGATATGATGTTGAAAGATCACGGAGAAAAATCCGGGCGCATCGCGGAAACTGTTCTAAAACGCGATCGAGCGCTTCTCCATTTAGATGACCTTCAGCATGTCGTCTGTTTCGGCCTTCATTTGTAGGCCCCCCGGCCCCACGCTATTGCTACAGGACGTAAGCCAACTTGTTCGGTTGCACGCTTTGATCCGTCCTCATACATCAAAATTGCCATGTCAGGCTGGCGTGAACGCCTGTGGGCGAAGGGCGGAGGTTCAGCGCGAGGTCTTCGCCCAGGTCGAAGTCGAGGATATGCGCGCTGACGTAGGCGTCGAGGATCGTGAGGGTGTAGAAGACGCCGGTGCCGATGATGAGGAGGTCGCGATTGCGACGCGTGGCATCGCGCGAGTTACGTAAGGGACCCGCGATCCGCTGGCGCTGCTCAGCCGCTTCGGCATCCGTCATCTCATGCTCAGGCGGTCGGCCGATGCGCTTCAGAAAGTCATTATACGAAGCCTGATATTCAGGGTAGAGCGGCCCGTCTGCAGTCCACAGGCGCGGATCGGCGTACCAATACGCTTCGCGGTATAAATGATAGAGCTGGTGCCGCGTGACAGCGAGGTAAGCGAGTCCGGCAAGTCCGCCGTAGACTACCGGCAGCTTGTAGTACTGCCGGTTATAGACCTGGCCCCATCCGGGAACGGCGGCCGCCCGCCAGAGCGCGCCTCGTGGCGAATGGTCATCCCAATGGGAGGCGTCGGATGCCGGATCGATCTGCGCTGCTGCCGTGCCAGCCAATAATACGCACATCGCCGAAACAGCGGCGGTCAGGCGGATGGTGCGGAGGCGGCGTCGCATGGTCGCCCGCTGTTAGCGGCCGAGGATTGCCTCGAGGAGGCGCTCGAGATCATCATCCGAGTAATACGCGATCTCGATCCGACCGCCATCGGGCCCTTTGTGCCGGATCTGCACCTGTGTGCTCAAGTGAGACCGGAGGCGCGTCGTAAATTCCCGCACCTGCAATTCGGCAACAGAAGGAGCCTCACCCGACGTCTGCGGCTCGGTCTCAGCCGACTTATCGCGCAGTTTGCGGACGCGTTCTTCCACCTGGCGCACCGAGAGATCCTTGTCGATGATCTCCTGGAGCAATTGCTCCTGCACCTCATCGTCGTCGATTGAAAGCAGTGCGCGGGCGTGGCCCATCGTCACCGAGCCGTCGCGCAGACTTGCCAGCACGCGAGGAGGAAGCCTCAGCAGGCGCAAGAAGTTGGTCACCGTTGCCCGATTCTTGCCGACCTTCTTCGCGACCTGTTCCTGCGTCAAATCGCATTCTTCCATCAACCGGCGGTAACCGATCGCAACTTCGATCGGATTGAGCTCCTCGCGTTGGACGTTCTCGACGAGCGCCATCTCGAGCATCTCCTCGGTATCGGCATCGCGTACAAAGGCAGGAATTCGCTCGAGCCCCGCCTTCTTTGCGGCCCGCAGGCGCCGCTCGCCCGAGATCAACTCGAACTTGCCTTCATCCAGCACCCTGACTGTAATGGGTTGGATGATGCCCAGTTGCTCGATAGAAGCAGCCAGCTCCTCGAGCGCGGTCTCATCAAACGTCTCGCGCGGTTGGTACGGGTTAGGCCGCACCGAGCGAAGATCGATTTCGACCACGCGTCCGAGCAGCCTTACTCGGTCTTCGAAGCGCGTACGTCGATCCGCGTCGTCAGACCCAGTGCCGGATTGCTGCGAAGGAAGTAGCGCATCCAGGCCGCGGCCGAGTACAGCTTTACGTGTTGCCATAAATCGTGATGATGGAAAAAGCTCGTGGATCAGGCGATGTATCCCTTGGTGGCCCGTTCCGATTTGGTCTTACGTGAGCGGCCGGTGGGTGCTGCCGGCGAGAGTCCGTTGTTGCGCAGGATTTCGCGCGCGAGCGACATGTAATTGCGCGATCCCATGCTCGTTGCGTCGTAGAGCAGCACCGGCTTGCCAAAGCTCGGGGCTTCGGACAGGCGCACGTTTCGCTGAACGATCGTTTTGAACACCTTCTCGCCGAAATAGCGCCGCACTTCCTCGGCTACCTGATTGGAAAGCCGCAGACGCGTGTCGAACATCGTCAGCAGCACACCCTCGATCTCGAGCTCCGGGTTGAGGTGCTGCCGTACAATCTTGATCGTGTTCAAGAGCTGGCCCAACCCTTCGAGAGCAAAGTACTCGGCCTGTACCGGAATCAGAACCGAATCCGCGGCCGTCAGCGAGTTGAGCGTCAGCAGGCCGAGCGACGGCGGGCAGTCGATCACGATGAAGTCGTACTTACGGCGTGCCGTCTGCAGCGCGCGCTTCAGCAGCCGCTCGCGCTCGGGCACGTCGATCATTTCGATTTCAGCGCCGACCAGGTTGATATGGCTCGCCACGACATCGAGAAACGGCATGTCCAGCGTTTGCGTGGCCTCTTCTATCGAGCGCTCGCCGATGAGAATCTCATAGATCGACGCATCGACTTCTTTCGAATCGATGCCAACGCCCGAGCTACCGTTAGCCTGGGGGTCGATGTCGATCAGGAGCGTCGTATGTTCGGTGGCGGCAAGAGACGCGGCAAGGTTGACGGATGTGGTCGTCTTGCCCACACCGCCCTTCTGGTTGGCCACCGCAATTACTTTACCCATACAATCTTTACGACCTACTTCTGGAGCCGCCAGGCAGATGCGCCGAGAGACGCGGGTGCGACGGAAAGCCCGGCTCAACGTTCCTCAGATGGCGCGTAGAATTCAGAAGCGCCCAGGTCTGACGCCGACCAACGCCGGCTGCCGGGATGAGCTTCCAACATACGAAGAACCGTCAACACTTCGGGTTCATACACGGTGATCGGTGCACGAGTTATCGCGTACCGGGCGTGATTTAGACGAGCATCCCCGAATAATCAGAGCATGGCGCGCACATTCAGGCTTACGCCGTCCGGCGATTCCCGGAAGGCGCACTTCACGATCCCCTACGCCGAGGTACTGAACGAGCAACAGTACGCGGCGGTCACGGCCGGCAGCGGTCCGCATTTGATTGTGGCCGGTGCCGGCACGGGTAAGACACGCACGCTCGTTTACCGCGTGGCCTATCTCGTGGAGAGCGGCGTGCCGCCCGAGAGTATTTTGCTGCTCACATTCACACGCCGCGCCGCGCGCGAGATGATCATGCGCGCCTCGGACCTGCTCGATGGCCGCTGCAGTCAGGTCGTTGGCGGTACGTTCCATTCGTTTTGCCTCGGCATTCTGCGCCGCTACGCGTCAGTGCTCGGCTTCCCGAACGGGTTCAGCATCCTGGACGCCACCGATGCCGCAGATGTCCTCGACGTGCTCCGCACCGACCGCGGCTTCCATCGCACCGAGAAACGCTTTCCCAAGAAAAACACGCTGCAGGCGATGTTCTCTTCGGTATGGAATCGTGAGACCCCGCTGCGCGATTTGCTCGAGGCCGACTATCCGCAGTTTCTCGACTTCGAGGACGCATTGCGGACGCTCGCGCAGGATTACGAGGTGTATAAGCGACGCCATGGCCTGATGGATTATGACGATCTGCTGCGCCGAACCATCGAGCTTTTCGAGAATCACGACAGCATCAGGAAGTCTGTAGCTGCGGGGCTGCGCCAGGTCCTGGTCGACGAATATCAGGACACCAACGCGATGCAAGCGCGGCTCGTGCGCTACTTCGCGTCCGTCCATCATAATGTGACGGCCGTCGGCGACGATGCACAGAGTATCTACCGCTTCCGCGGCGCCGACTTCCGCAACATATTTGATTTCCCGAAGCACTTCGCGGGCACGGAGGTGCTCAAACTCGAGCATAATTATCGCTCAACGCAGCCCATCCTTGATCTCGCCAATCACGTACTCTCGAAAGCACACCGCAAGTACGACAAGGAGCTATTCAGCGAAGAAAAGGAAGGCGAGCGACCGGCCATTGTCGCCGCGACGGATGAGCAAGAAGAAGCCGCATTTGTGGCGCAGATGATGCTCCATCTGCGGGAGGAAGGGATGCCGCTCGAAGAGATGGCGGTGCTGTTTCGCAGCAGCTACAACTCGTTTGAGCTCGAGGTCGAACTCGGTCGGCGCGGTATTCCCTTCGTCAAGTACGGCGGGCTCAAGCTCAGTGAGGCCGCGCACGTCAAGGATGTCGCCGCTTACTTGCGCGTGGCCGAGAACGTCAGGGATGCCGTGGCCTGGAATCGCATCTTGCGGCTGCTGCCGGGCGTTGGGCCTAAAACGGCGGCCGATATCATCGAAGTTGTCACGGCGGAATCAGACGATGCGCTCAGCGATGCATCCGTTGGGTCATTCCCACCGCGCATCCGTGAGTCTGTCGGGAGGCTCTTCCGCCTCTTCACGACGCTCACGGTTGATGGGCTCCATCTTGGTCAGCAACTCGAGGCGATTCTTGACCATTACGATCCGATTCTCGAGAAGAAGCACGCCGACGATTTTCCGAAGCGGCGCCAGGATCTCGACCACCTCGCCGGCATGGCATCGGCATATGCGAACCGCGCCGACTTTCTCGCCGCCCTTGCGCTCGACCCTATCGAACTCACCGCCCTCGACGCCGAAGCCACCGACGATGACGAACGCCCTGTCGTGCTCTCCACGATCCATTCGGCCAAGGGACTCGAGTTCGACGCCGTCTTCCTGATCCGTGCGCTCGAAGGCGTTCTACCATCGGCCTACGCACTCAAAGACGCCGACGAGCTCGATGAGGAGCTGCGCCTTCTGTACGTCGCGTTGACGCGTGCCCGCAC
>CAZRTY010000052.1:0-11098 GCA_964603055.1 uncultured Rhodothermales bacterium
ACATCCACACTTGGCCGGCTGGCCGGCACGTGCATCGAGGCTCCTTCATAACCGTCTGTCGATTCCTTCTCGATGACGATGTCATAAAAGAGGCGCCCTTGCGGGCCAAGCACCTTCGTCACGGTCTTGCGCACAAGCGCGAAGTAATGCTCCTCGAGCCATTCGTAATAGAATTGACTAGGGAGCTGGACCGTCAGCTTCCGAACGCCATCTTCCTCTTCGAGACGAAGCGGTTTAAGCGGCTCGAACCATGTCTTGAAGCTTTGACGTGGCACATTGTCCCGAATGATTTCGAGACACTGGTCCCAGGCCGATTCCGGTGTAAGCTCCATGACACGAAGACCTGTGCCGCTGTCGCCGAGTTTCACGACGAAGCGACGAATAAAACAGTGGCGGGTGGTTGTGTGTGCGTGAACAGGATGACCGGGTCGTGCAGCGTCTCTCGACGAGACTGCCCCACACGTTATCCACACGCACGAATACACCGTTACGGCGTAAACGCACCATTAACAGAGGCGTCGAGAGGCGCCTGTTCCTTGTTAAACGGCACTTCAGGTGGCAGATCGGGTAAGAAAACCCCGCAGGTGATGCCTCGGCTCCACAATACACATGTTATCCACAACATGATTGTATGGTGGATTAAGCCGGCTGAAGGCTCGTCTGAACGTACGACCACGCGCCTGATACATTCAACGCCGACCCGGGATTTCACCCAAAGCTTCCCACGTCTCCGGCAGGTCCCCCACGGCCTCTCATAGCCGTCGGTAGCGGCGGTGCGGGCCGTCTGTACTATGCTACGCTATGTACGTTATTTTACGCGGCCTTCGTGAACAATGAATTGAGGCGGAACGATAAGCGCCGTACTTTCATTGATCTGGACTTGCGTAAGCGCAAGCGACGTCGCTTCGTGGAAGCGGGTTCAGAATTTAACATTTTAGCGCCGCTCAGGCCATGTTGAGGATAGATATTTCCGGTCTCGAGCCGGGGGTCCACGAGATGCAGCTCGAGCCGAACGCCGAAGAGCTTGAGCTCGATCCGGGCAAATTCAGTGATATTCGCGTGGATCTGCGTCTTGATCGGAAGCCGGATCGGGTCTTTGTGAGCTTTTCGGCCGACGCGGTGGCGCTACTTCAGTGCGATCGAACACTGGTCGATTTCGACCAGCAGATTACCGGGAGCTACGCGCTTCTGTTCGCGCCTGAGGAAATGGCCGACGGTGCGAAAGACGACGAGGACGTTCGGGCATTAAGGCCCGAGGATGAGGAGATCGATGTGACGGATGCCGTGAGGGACACGCTTCTGCTGGCCGTGCCGCAACGAAAGGTTGCGCCTGGAGCAGAGGATGTGGACATTCCTACGCGCTTTGGCGTTCCGGCTGACGGCAAAGAGATTGACCCTCGTTGGGAAGCGTTGAAGGCGCTCAAAGATGATTCAGCTCACTCGGATTCAGACGCGTAAGCGCTGATCACCGAATTACATTACCTGATAAGACGGTTGTTCACTCATGGCAAACCCGAAGCGCAAGCACTCTAAAGCCCGCACGCGTACGCGGCGCTCTGTCTATTATAACAGCGTCGAGATGCCTCCGATGATGGAGTGCCCCGAGTGCAGCAGTACGAAGCTGCGCCACCGCGCCTGTCCGACATGCGGCACCTATCGCGGCCGCAAAGTCGTTGAGACGCGCGAAATCGCTTGATAGTAGCTCGTACGCCCCACATCAATAGACAGCGCCCAGTATGCCGATTCGAGTAGCCGTCGACGCAATGGGTGGCGACTATGCGCCTGCGGCCACCGTCGAAGGCGCGGTACGCGCCTCAGCCGACGTCGAGGTTCTTCTTATCGGGCGAGGCCCCGAGCTCGAGAGTGAGCTGGCCCGCCACGGAGCGGTGTCCGGGATCGAAATCGTCGATACGCCGGATGTGATCGGCATGGACGAGTCGCCGGCCACCGCGGTCAAGTCGAAGCCGAAATCCTCCATTCATGTGGGCCTCGGCCTGCATAAAGAAGGCAAGGCAGATGCGTTTGTCAGCGCCGGCAATACGGGCGCCGTCATGGCGGCATCGCTGTTTCTGCTTGGCCGCATCGAAGGTGTATCCCGGCCTGCCGTCATCGGTTACTTCCCGTCGCCGAGCGGTGTCAGCATCGTGCTCGATGTAGGCAGTAACATCGATTGCAAGCCCGAGCACCTGCATCAGTTTGCCCGCATGGGCGCCGCGTATGCTGGTGCTGTTATGGGCAAAGAGCATCCATCGGTCGCTCTGTTGAACGTTGGCGAGGAGCCCGGCAAAGGCAATGAGCTCGTCAAGGCAGCGTACACGCTTCTGAGCGGCGACTCAACGCTCAACTTTAAGGGCAACATCGAAGGTCGCGACATCCTGATGAACGCGGCCGATGTCGTCGTATGCGACGGTTTCGTCGGTAACGTGCTGCTGAAATTCGGCGAGAGCGTGGCCAGCGTACTGCCCACGATGCTTGGTGCAGCCGTCAAGCAGCTCGGGATCGCCGAGCAGGGCGGCGGCATGTTCCGCGAAGTGCTCTCGGCCGTCAAGAAGCAGTTCGATTACGAAGAGTTCGGCGGTGCGCCGCTTCTCGGCATCAAAGGCACCGTCCTTATCGGGCACGGCGGGTCGTCGGCCCGAGCGGTAGAGCGCTTGATCCGGACGGCGGCTGAGGCCGCGAGCCGCGACGTCGAAGGCGCTATCGCCCGCGCCATGAGCGCCTGACCCATCATCCTATCAGTATACAAATGGTTCGAGCGGCGATAACCGCAGTTGGGCATTACCTGCCGGAAGAACGCCTTACCAACGCGGATCTCGAAAAGATCGTCGACACCGACGACGAGTGGATCAGGACCCGGACCGGTATCAAGGAGCGGCGGATCCTGCGGGATAAAACCAAAGGCACGTCGTTCATGGCGACGCATGCCGCCCGCGAGGCCCTGGAAAGTGCCGGCGTAGGCCCGGAGTCTGTCGATGCCATCATCGTGTGCACCGTGACGCCGGATATGTTATTCCCGTCGACGGCCGCACTCGTTCAGACCCAGCTGGGCGCCACGAACGCCTGGGGCTTCGACCTCTCGGCAGCGTGCAGCGGCTTTCTCTACGGCCTGAGTACCGGCGCGCAGATGGTCGAGTCGAAACGGGCGAAGCGCGTACTGGTGATTGGCGCCGATAAGATGAGCTCGATCGTTGATTACACCGACCGAACCACGTGCATTCTTTTTGGGGACGGCGCGGCAGCGGTGTTGCTCGAGGCGGATGAAGCGGGGAACGGCCTCATCGACTTTGTGCATCGGATGGACTCGTCGCAGTGGGAGTCGCTGTGCATGCCCGCCGGCGGCAGCCTCAACCCGCCATCCCACGAGACGATCGATAAGAAGATGCATTATCTGCATCAGGAAGGTCGATCGGTCTTCAAGTATGCCGTTGAAGGCATGGCCGACGCCTCCGTCGAAATAATGGAGCGTAACGGCCTCACGGCGGATGACGTGCGCTACCTCGTGCCGCATCAGGCCAACTTGCGCATCATCGACGCGACGGCTCGCCGCATGGGCCTGAATAGCGACAAGGTGATGCAGAACATCGAGCGCTACGGCAACACGACGGCGGCCACCATTCCTCTTTGTCTGTACGACTGGGAGCACGATCTGAAAGCCGGCGACGGGCTCGTGCTTGCGGCCTTCGGTGGCGGATTCACATGGGGCGCCACGTATCTGAAGTGGGCGTATGACGGCGCGGAGCGGGTAGCCGCCGCACGGCAAGAAGACGCCACGTCTATCGAAACGGCAGCGTGATGATCAGGGCTTTTCTCTTTCCGGGGCAAGGCTCGCAATACCCGGGCATGGGTGCGGATCTCGTTGATGCATACCCGCACACCCGCGAAGTTTTTGAACAAGCCGACGACATCCTCGGCTTTGCTCTCAGCGAGTTAATGTTTGATGAGAGCGACGGCGCCGCCGACCGCCTCCGTCAGACCGAAATAACGCAGCCCGCCCTTTTCGTTCATTCCGTTGCTGCCGCGGCGGTCCTCGAAAAGCTTGGTGTTAAGGCGCAGATGGCCGCCGGGCATAGTCTGGGCGAATACAGCGCGCTCGTCGCGGCCGGCGCGATTTCTTTTGAGGATGGACTGCGCGTCGTGCGCCGTCGTGGCGAGCTCATGGCACAGGCCGGCGATGCCCGGCCAGGTACCATGGCCGCCGTCCTTGGCCTTGATGATGACGTCATCAAGACGATTTGCGCCGAGGTGGCACCGGAGCACGGCAGGGTTCAGGCGGCGAACTTCAATGCGCCGGGTCAGGTGGTCATCTCCGGCGATCCGAAGGCGGTCGAGGTCGCGTCGCAAGCGCTGACCGAGAGCGGAGCAAGGCGTGTCGTCCCACTTCCCGTGAGCGGCGCATTCCACTCCGAACTCATGGAGTACGCCGAACCGGGTCTTCGAGAAGCGCTCGACGGCGTGGCGATTCAAGCTCCAACGTGTCCGGTTTACCTCAACGTGACCGCACGACCAGCGCAAGATCCAGAGGAGATTCGCCGCCGATTGCTCGAGCAACTGACGGCCCCCGTACTATGGACCGGCATCCTCAATGCCATGTCGGATGACGGCGCTACACGATTTGTCGAGGTCGGCGCAGGTGCGGTGTTAAGCGGACTCGTTAAACGTACGCTCGGCCGCAGCATTGAAACGAAGCCGGCAGGCAAGGCTGAAGATTTCGAACGTCCCGAAGTATTTCAAATCAGCGATTAATGCAGATCGATCTGACCGGTAAGTCGGTTCTCATCTCAGGTGGAGCGCGTGGCATCGGCCGCGCCATTGTCGAATCCTTTGCCGGCACGGGCGCGCGTGTTGCGTTTACCTATCGTTCGTCTGCGCAGGATGCGGAGGCGCTGAAGCAGCAGCTCGAGGATGCAGGTACCGAGGTGCTGGCTTTCCAGGGTGATGCCGTCGATGCCGATGCCGCGAGCGAAGCCGTCAACGGCGTGCTCGACGCATGGGGTACCATCGACGTCCTCATCAACAACGCCGGCATCACGAAAGACAACCTGATGCTGCGGATGAGCGAAGACGATTGGGATGCGGTCATCAACACCAACCTCAAGAGCGTCTTCAACTTCGCCAAAGCCGTGTATCGGCCGATGATGAAGCAGCGCGCCGGCAAGATCATCAACATGTCGTCGATCGTCGGCGTGTCCGGTAACCCGGGTCAGACCAATTACTCAGCGTCGAAAGCCGGTATTATCGGCTTCACAAAGAGCCTCGCCAAAGAACTGGCAAGCCGTGGCATCACGGTCAACGCGATTGCGCCGGGCTATGTGGCCACCGACATGACGGCTGCGCTTTCCGATGCCGCACGTGAAGCCATGCTTGGCGCCGTGCCGCTCGGCCGGCCGGCGACGCCGCAAGATGTAGCCAATGCGGCCGTCTTTTTGGCTTCACCACTCGCTGATTACATTACCGGCCAGGTGATCCACGTAGACGGCGGTCTGGTGATGTAATTCGGCCTGGGATTCGCCTCTCGTATCAATGGTCGAGTTCTGGCGTCAGGCCGAGGTCTGCGGGTTAAGACGCGGCAACGACATTTATTGAGCAGGATTCAGGAGAAGCGATACCATGGCTGAAGAGCGGAAATCGGAACCTTATAAGCAGTTAATCGACCTCACCTCGAGGGCGATCAAGCAGGATCGCGAGGAAGCTACGCGCGATGCATTCGCCGAGCCGGATCCACCACTGCCGGACGTCCAGCTTGCGGACCTCTCCGATTCAATGAGGCAGGCCGTCGAGCGCATGAACTGGCCCGGCCTCATGCCCGTCCAGCAGAAAGCAATCCCCTATCTCCTGGAGCGCCGCGACCTCATCGTGCAGTCGCGCACCGGCTCGGGCAAGACAGGCGCCTTCATGCTGCCGCTGCTCGACTTGCTCGATCCATCGCAAGCTGTGACGCAGGCGCTTGTCCTGGCACCGACGCGTGAACTCGCGCGTCAGGTAGAGGCAGAATTCGAGCGCATGAACGGCCCGGACTCCGCCATCCGCACGGCGCTCGTCTACGGCGGCGTACGTTACGGCCCACAGCTACAGGCTCTGAAGGAAGGCGCTCACGTCGTGATCGGTACGCCGGGCCGTATCCTCGATCACCTCGAGCGGAAGACGCTCGACCTCCGGTCCCTGCGAGTGCTCGTCTTCGATGAAGCCGATGAAATGCTCTCGATGGGCTTTTTCCCGGCCATGAAGCAACTCCGCCGATACCTTCCACGCGAGCGGACGACCTTCATGTTCAGCGCGACGATCCCGCACCGGGTGCAATCGCTCGCGCAGGAGTTCATGAACGATCCGGGCTTCCTCTCGCTGAGTGTCGGCAAGGTCAGCGTCGACGCCATCGAGCACCGCTACCATGTGGTGGATGCGATGGAGAAGGATCGCGCGCTTGCACGGATTCTTGAGATGGAGAACCCGGATTCCGCCATCATCTTTTGCAACACCAAGCGCGACGTCGAATACCTGGCAACCTTCCTCCGGAACTTCGGCTACAACGCCGATGAGATTTCCGGCGACCTCTCGCAGCGCGCCCGCGAAGCCGTGATGGACCGCATTCGCCGCAATGAGCTGCGGATTTTGGTCGCCACCGACGTCGCCGCACGTGGAATCGATATCTCTGACCTCAGCCACGTCATCATGTACGACGTGCCGCAGGATCAGGAGTACTACGTGCACCGCGCCGGCCGCACCGCCCGTGCAGGCAAGGCCGGCATCGCGATCGTGCTTGCAACCCGCGGCGACGAACGGACGCTGTTGAGCATCACCCGCCTCTACGGCATCGATATCGAGAAGAAGCCGGTGCCGACGGACGAGGACGTGTCGGCTCGCGTTGCCGAACGCGCCACCGTGATGCTCGAGGACAGGCGCAGGGTGCTCTCGAATCTGCAGAAGGAACGCGCCCGCCGATTCCTGCCGCTCATCAAAGACCTTGCAGAGGAGGAGCCGGAGATCCTGGCGGCCCTCGTCGACTCGATCTATCACGAATCGCTGCACCAGACATCGGGCCCGGAGGTCGAGCCGCCCGAACGTCTTGAGAAGCCGGCATCACCGCGCGGCGGTGACGGCGGTCGAAGGAAGGGACGTCGGAGGCAATGACGATGCTTGCCGGGCTGCTCCTCGCCGTTATCGTCTCGTTTCCGACTGTAGGCGTCGCCGACTCGGACTCGGTTACAGCGGTGAACGTGCTCGACCGCGACGGAAACCCTGTATCGCTGGACGTCATGTTCGACGCCGTGGCAAGCGCCGATGTCTTGCTTATGGGCGAGTTCCACGGAGATACGCTCGGCCATCAGTTTCAGCACAGCGTATTGCAGCGATTGATCGCCGACGGACGGCCGTTCGTCCTTTCGCTGGAGATGTTTGAGCGGGATGTCCAACTCGTCGTCGATGAGTACCTCGCCGGCCACATTCCGGAAGATCAATTCCTCCGCAACTCGCGCCCATGGCCCCATTATGAGCGTGACTACCGGCCGCTCGTCGAGACGGCCAGGGCAAACGGCAGCGCGGTCGTCGCGGCCAACGTACCGAGGAGGTACGTCAATCTTGTTGCCCGCGAAGGCGCCGAAGCTCTGACGGAGACGATATTCCACGCGGCTAGGCGCCTGCTCCCACCGCTGCCCTTGCCCGAGCCGTCGGCGCGGTATCAGCGGCAGTTCAGAGATCGTATGGCTGGGATGCCCGATCACGGCGGACCGTCCGTGGATGACCTCATGGCTGCGCAGGTTTTATGGGATGCAGGGATGGCCGAATCGATCGCTCGGTCGGCCCGGCGGCACGACGGCGCGCTGGTAGTCCACGTTGCAGGTGCCTTTCATGTGGAAGGCGACGGCGGGATTCCCGAGTATCTGTTGCATTATGAGCCCGGCCTGCGCGTGGTGACGGTGACGGTTCATCCGAGCCTTCCTCCGGATAGCCCCGGCCTTGCCGACTTCATCGTCGAGAGCGGCACACTCCAGTAGACCCTTTACCTTCTGCGACTCATGCGCTATCTCCTCCTTCTCATCGCGGTTGTTGTCATGGCATCGTGTACGGCACGCGTTCCTGGAAATTCGGATGACGCATCACTGCTAGACAAGTACACGACGGTCCGCCTGACCGCCGACGTGTCTCATCTGCCCGAGTCTGAGCGGGAGATGATCCCACTGCTTATCGAGGCGGCCGACATCATGGACAGCCTCTTCTGGCATCAGGCCTATGGAGATCCAGATTCGCTCTGGACGCTGATCGACGACGAGAGCGCTCGGCGCTTCGCAGAAATCAATTATGGGCCATGGGATCGGCTGGATGACAACGCGCCGTTCGTGGAGGGCGTCGGTGCCAAGCCGCGCGGGGCGAATTACTATCCGGCGGATATGACGGAGGAGGAATTCGAAACCGCTGCGGCGGGCGCGCCTGAGCTCCGCAGTGAATACACGATGGTACGCCGGGATGAAGCCGGCAACTTGGTCGCCATCCCATACCACGAATACTTTGCCGACCATGTCGAGCGGGCGGCAAGTCTCCTGGAGGACGCGAGTGCCCTGGCCGGCGACGAAGGTCTCCGCAACTACCTCGCGCTCCGAGCCGAGGCACTACGCACCGACGAGTATCGCGAGAGCGATATGGCCTGGCTCGACATGAAGGATAACCGCGTCGAGGTCATCATCGGCCCGATCGAGCACTATGAGGATCAGCTTTTTGGCCGGAAGGCGGCGTACGAGGGATTTGTGCTGATTAAGGATCTCGAATGGAGCGAACGCCTCTCGCATTACGCGGCGCTGCTGCCGATGCTGCAACGGGGCTTGCCGGCTCCGGATGAGTACAAGACGGAAACGCCAGGCACGGACTCCGACCTCAATGCCTACGATGCGATCTACTACGGGGGCGACGCCAACGCCGGGTCGAAGACCATCGCCATCAACCTGCCTAACGACGAGCAAGTACAGCTTGAGAAAGGCACGCGGCGATTGCAGCTCAAGAATTCCATGCGGGCCAAATTCGACGAGATCCTCGTTCCGATTGCGGACATTCTCATTGATGAGGAGCAGCGCGAGCACATCACCTTCGACGCGTTCTTCGAGAACGTGATGTTCCACGAGGTGGCGCACGGCCTCGGAATCAAGAACACGATCACCGGGCAAGGCACTGTGCGCGAGGCGTTGGCCGAGCACTATTCCGCGCTCGAGGAAGGCAAGGCCGATGTCCTCGGGTTGTACATGGTCACAGCGCTTCAGGAAGCGGGCGAGCTCGATGTGGACGTGATGGACAACTTCACGACCTTCCTCGCGGGCATCTTCCGAAGTGTACGCTTCGGTGCCGCCAGCGCGCACGGACGTGCCAACATGCTCCGTTTCAATTACTTTCAGGAGCGCGGTGCGTTCGAGCGCGACGACGAGTCGGGCACGTACCGCGTCAATGCCGACGCCATGCGCGACGCCATGAACGCGCTCAGCGAAGAGATCCTCAGGCGGCAGGGCGATGGGGATTATGACGCCGTCGATCGGTTTGTAGACCGGTACGGCGGCGTTCCGCAACAGCTTCAACGCGATCTCGATCGGCTGAACGAAGCCGGTATCCCGGTTGATATCGTATTCAGCCAGGGCATGTCAGAACTGGATTTGTAAACGGGTTCGAGCAACCGGGGCGACGCCCGAGAAGCCCCCGCTGAGTCCCCAAATCGCATCCCAACCAAGTTACAGGGTAGTGTGGCCGTGAACGACGCCTGGATGTTGTCCCTCCAAATCGCGATGTCCGTCGTTGGCGGCCTCGGCATTTTCATGCTCGGCATGAAGTACATGTCCGAGGGGATGCAGACCGTCGCCGGTGGATCGCTGCGGAAGATGATCCGGGTGGTTACGGACAACCGCTTTCTGGCAGTCGGAACGGGTACGATCGTTACGATGCTCGTCCAATCCTCATCGGTGACGACGGTTATCATCGTGGGCCTTTCGAACGCCGGCTTGATGCAGCTTCATCAGACGATCGGCGTGATCATGGGTGCAAACATCGGTACCACCATCACGGGGTGGATTCTGGTGTTGAATATCGGCGCGTACGGCTTGCCGATACTGGGCGTGGCGGCGCTCGTCTATCTGTTTGTCAGGCACGAACGCATCCGGTTCGTAGCCATGGCTCTTATGGGCGTGGGTATGATCTTCTTTGGCCTCGAGCTGATGAAAGACGGCTTCGCCCCGATGCGCGACATGCCGTTCTTCGTCGAGGCGTTCACGCTGTTTTCGGCCGACAATTATTGGGGGATGATGCTCGCCGTGGCTATCGGCTGCATCTTGACGCTCCTTGTCCAGAGCAGTAGTGCCACACTCGGAATTACAATCGGGCTCGCCGCGACGGGCGTAATTCCGTTTACGACTGCCGCGGCCCTGGTGCTAGGCGAGAATCTTGGGACGACGATCACTGTCGTCCTTGCCTCTATCGGTGCGACGACAAACGCGCGGCGAACAGCATACGCTCACGTGTTATTCAACCTTATCGGCGTGCTCTGGGTGACCTCCATCTTCGCGCTGTTCATGAATGGTATCGGATGGCTGTCGGAGTCGATGTATGGCGTAGATCCGCGGGCCATCTCGGTGACCACATCATCTGCTGAACAATTCGCCACCGTGATTACGTCGGGCATCGCGATGACGCATACGGTATTCAATATCACCAACACGCTACTTTTCCTGCCCTTCCTGACGCCTTTCGCCAAGCTTTTAACCCGTCTGGTACCAGAGACGGAGGAAAAAGAGGTCGGACACCTGCGGGTGCTTGATGCGCGCACCGTCGACGCCCCGGTGTTTGGTGTGGAGCAGAGCCGCGCTGAACTCCTTCAGATGGGCGACGGCGCCGTTAAGATGATGGGGTGGATGCGAGACCTTGGATATGGATCGAATTACGACCAGGAGAAAATCGACACCATCTTCCGGCGTGAAAGCGTGCTCGATAACATTTACACCGAGATCGTCGAGTTCCTGACGGAGATCCTGGATGCCAACGTCCCGCCCTCGGTTGCCGAAGAGGGGCGGCGTCAGCTGCGCATCTCGCACGAGTATGAGTCGATGAGCGATCGCCTGGCCAGCTTGCTCAAAGG
>CAZRTY010000053.1:0-11042 GCA_964603055.1 uncultured Rhodothermales bacterium
AGCGGCAAGCGGTAAGCCCTAAGAGGTAAGCTCTAAGAGGTAAGCCCTAAGAGGTAAGCCCTAAGAGGTAAGCTCTAAGCTCTAAGCGATAAGCGCTAAGAGGTAAGCTCTAAGCTCGAAGCTCTAAGCGGTTAGCCCTAACCGGTAAGCTCTAACCGGTAACCCGGAGCGGTAAGCTCGAAGCTCTAACCTTGCATATAAGCGGCAAGTGCCATAAAGAGCTGCCAGGGCTGGTATCGGAGACGTGCCAGTATCCTAACAGCCTGAGCTCACCGCATCAAAAAAGCCCGGCCTCCAAACGGGAGACCGGGCTTTTCGATGATTCGATGTACCGTTGATTACACGATCAGCGGCGCGATGACCAGTGCGACCACCGCAATCAGCTTGACGAGAATGTTCAGGCTCGGCCCGGACGTATCCTTCAGCGGGTCGCCAACGGTGTCGCCGACGACGGCTGCCTTATGCGTATCGGAGCCCTTGCCGTAGGTCACACCATCGAAGGTGACGCCACTTTCGATTCGCTTCTTCGCATTATCCCACGCACCACCGGCGTTTACCTGGAAGATCGCGAACAAGACGCCGGAGACCGTCACGCCGACAAGCAGGCCGCCGAGCATGTCTTTGCTCGCAAAGCCTACGACGATCGGGACAATCAGCGCTAGAAGTCCGGGAGCGATCATCTCGCGGATGGCTGCCTTGGTGGAAATGTCGACGCATCGTGCATATTCGGCCTTGGCTGTGCCCTCGCGAAGGCCGGGAATCTCGCGGAACTGACGTCCCACCTCCTCAATCATCTCACCGGCCGCACGTCCGACAGCACCCATTGACATGGCACTGAATACGTACGGCAGCACGGCACCAATCAGAATCCCCGCAAGGATAACTGGGTCCGCGGCATCGATCGTCCGCACATCTGCCGTCTGCATGAACGCGGCGAACAGGCTGAGCGCCGTTAGCGCAGCTGATCCAATGGCAAAGCCCTTACCGATAGCGGCCGTCGTGTTACCCACCGCATCGAGCGTGTCGGTACGTTCGCGAACCTCAGGCGGGAGGTCGGCCATCTCGGCGATACCACCCGCGTTGTCTGAAATCGGTCCGTAGGCGTCGACAGCGAGCTGGATTCCTGTCACAGAAAGCATGCCTACCGCTGCAATGGCGATGCCGTACAGGCCGGCAAAGTGGAAGGCGCCCATAATCGCAAATGCCAGAATCACCGCCGGGAAGCCCGTCGAGTACATCCCGACACCAAGCCCTGAGATGATGTTCGTCGCCGAACCAGTGATGCTCTGCTTGGCGATCCCTAGTACCGGCTTGTTATCCGTCGCCGTGTAATACTCGGTGATGAGGCCGATGAGCGTACCCGCTGCGAGACCGATCAAAACGGCCCAGAACACACCAAGCGATGTAAATTCAGTAACCGCGGCACCTCCACCGACGACGGTCCAGCTCTCCGGCAGGATCCAGCGGATGAGGAAGAACGACAGGATGGCCATGAGTCCGGCAGCGCCAAACTCGCCCATGTTAAGCCCCTTCTGCGGGTTGCCGCCTTCTTTCACCTTTACGAAAAACGAACCGGCAATCGAGACCAATATCCCGACAGCCGAAAGCACGAGCGGCAGCAGGATGGCGGCGAGATCGTGCACGCCGTCCATCCCCTGGAACGTCATCACGTAGGCCGTTCCAAGAACCATGGTACCGATGATCGCACCGACGTAGCTCTCGAAGAGGTCGGCGCCCATGCCCGCGACGTCACCAACGTTGTCGCCCACGTTGTCGGCGATGGTGGCCGGGTTGCGCGGGTCGTCTTCCGGAATACCTTCGTACACCTTGCCGGCGAGGTCAGCGCCTACGTCGGCAGCTTTAGTGTAGATGCCTCCGCCCACGCGTGCAAACAGCGCGATCGAAGAAGCGCCAAGCGAGAAGCCGGAGATGACAGCCATCACGCGGCCGGGCGTCCAATCGGTCATCCCGTTCAGGACGATGAAGAGGACGCTCAGCCCAATCACACCGAGCCCGACCACAGAGAGCCCCATGACGAGGCCACCGGCAAACGCGACGTTCAACGCCTCACCAAGCCCGGTGCGTGCCGCATGGGTCGTCCGCACGTTGGCCTTGGTTGCCACATTCATGCCGATAAAGCCGGCCAGACCGGAACAGAACGCACCCGCGATGAACGCCAGCGCGATGAGCCAGGAAGACTCCGGCTGTCTCATGTTGACGAGCGCAAGGACGACCGCCGCAACGATCACAAAAATGACCAACACGCGGTATTCACGACGCAGAAATGCACGAGCTCCTTCCGCAATGTAGCCGGCGATCTCGGCCATCTCGGGCGTACCGACGTCTTGCTTCTTAATCCAATTGGTTCGGAGATAGGCGTAGATCAACGCCGCCACTCCGGCAAATGGAATCAGATAAAGGATGGTATCAGTCATAAATGGGGGCCACTTCGTTGAGTGATCGTGAGAATGCTACGGGATGATCGAAGCGTCGACATCCCATAGCCACAAATAATAGACAGCCTCTATTACGAGTGACTGCCCTTAATCTATTCTTCAATGTAAATCGTCGCTTCAATTGAAGCGATTCATTGCCGTCACCAGTCCCTCCGTCACGAACGCTGAAATCGCATCAAGCGCTCGCACTACACCTTCATCCACATCCTCATCTTCTGACGACTCGAACGGCGAGAGCACGTAATCTGCTTGGCGTCCTCGTGAGAAGTCGTTTCCGATCCCAAAACGAAGTCGGGGGAATACGTCCGTTCCCAACACGTCGATGATATCCTGGACGCCGTTGTGCCCACCTGCACTCCCATTGTTGCGGAGCCGCAGTTTACCTACAGGTAGTGCGATATCGTCGTAGACAACCAGCATGTCTTCAGGCTGAAGTCCATTGCCGCCGAGTAATGCCTTGACCGCGCTCCCGCTCCTGTTCATGTAGGTGAGCGGTTTAGCGAGTACGACATTGCGTCCTCGGATCCTGCCCGTCGCTTCCATCACGTTGCCGCGGCCGTGCTGGAACGGATCTGCGCCGATCTTATCGGCCAGCGTATCGACAACGACAAAGCCGATGTTGTGACGGGTATAAACGTAATCGGCCCCGGGATTCCCGAGGCCGACTATTAAACGCTTTCTTGCCAACGTTACGAGAGGCTGCGTGCAGGTCAGGCGTCGTCCGACTCGTCGCCGGCCTCATCGGCCGCCTCATCGGTTGCTCCCTCAGCTTCCTCGGCAGCTGCTTCCTCTTCCTCGAGGAGAGCGGCGTCGACGCGCGGCGCGACCACGGTGACGATCGTCTGATCTTCGAGTGTCACGAACGTCACGCCTTCAATCTCAAGGTCGCGCACGTGAACCGTGTCACCGATATCCAGGTGCGAGATGTCGATGTCGACCGAGCTGGGAATGTCCTTCGGCAGGCAACGGATGACCAGGTCGTGGACCAGCGTCTGCGTATCACCGCCGTTGAGCTGACCCACCGGTGTGCCCGTAAGCTGAATGGGCACGGTGATGGTGATGGCCTCGCCAGCGGTCAGGACCTGGAAGTCGGCATGGCGAACAATATCGCGAACCGGATCGAAGGTGACTTCCTTCATCACGCAGTCGTACGTCTCGCCTTCCACCTCGACCTGTACGATCGGTGTTTCGTCGGTATAAATCAGCGGATTGAGTGCGTTGACCTCCGTCGCAAAGGCGACTGAGTCAACCCGTGCACCATAAAGAACGCACGGCACGCGCCCTTCACGCCTCAACGCACGTGCTGCACTTTTGCCCGTACCACGTGGCGTGCCCTGTATCTTGATAGCGTCCATTACCTTCCTGATCCTGTTCCTGTTAAAAAATGCGGCCGGTCAATCGAATAAGGTCGAAACCGACTCGTCTGTGTAAATCCGCCTGATCGCGTCCGAGAAGATGTCCGCAACACTTACAACTTCTATTTTCTCCGACGGCCGCGTCAGCGGAATCGTATTGGTCACCAGCAATTTCGTCAAATCAGACGCCTCGATGCGCTCGTAGGCCGGGCCTGAGAGCAGCGCGTGCGTGCATGCGGCAACCACCTCGAGCGCCCCAGCTTCGCGCACTGCGCGCGCCGCACTGGTCAGCGTACCCGCCGTATCGACGATATCATCGATCAGCAAGACGTTTCGCCCCTTCACTTCGCCGATGATGTTCATCACCTCGGCCTCGTTCTGGCGCGGCCGACGTTTGTCGATCACGGCAAGATCTCCGCCGAAGCGTTTGGCGTAAGCTCGCGCCATTTTGAGCGCGCCTACGTCCGGCGCCACGACAACGGGGCTCTCGAGATTCAGCCGGTGGAAATAGTCGGCAAACACGGCTGATCCGTAAAGATGATCCACCGGAACGTCGAAGAATCCCTGAATCTGTGCTGCATGGAGGTCCATGGTCAGCACGCGGTGGATGCCGGCCGTCATCAACATGTCGGCCATCATTTTGGAAGCTATGGCCACGCGCGGCTGATCCTTGCGCTCCTGTCGAGCGTAGCCGAAGTACGGCAGCACAGCCGTGATGCGTTCAGCCGAAGCCCGTTTCGCCGCGTCGATCAGCAGCAGGAGTTCGATCCAGTTATCGGCGGGCGGGCACGTACTCTGGATGATGAACAGGTCAGTGCCACGGATCGACTCCTCGTAGTGAACGTAGATCTCCCCATCGGAAAACTCCTTGATCGAGAGAACGCCCAGCTCCCGGCCGTATGAGTTCGCAATCTCCCGCGCGAGCGCCGGGTTCGACCGCCCGGTGAAAATGGAGATCGGCGTGTGCCGGTTCGATAACTGCATTGAGAGCGATCTACGCGCCTGTTGTGATGGTTACTCACGAGCCGCATACGGCGTGGATCTACGGCCACGCCCACGACAACGCGAGCAACACTGACTTCTTACGTTGCCCGGGGAGGATTCGAACCTCCACATACGGCTCCAAAGGCCGCTGTCCTGCCATTAGACGACCGGGCAAAAATACCGGACTTCCAGTACAGTCGGGGAAGATAGGACGAACAGTGACAGGGAGTCAAAGGATCCGCGGTATTCGCGTCGGAGAGCCGGTCGCATTAACAGACTCTATACGAAGGATGCCCGAGAAGGCAGTCAATCACGACGAACGATGACGGCTCGTGCGGCATCGGCGCGCACTACGCGCTCGGCGAAGGTCCGATATGCCACGTACGACTCAGGCGGCAACTTAACGTCTAGAATTTGCAGCTCCCGTCGGTAGGCCAGCGTGCCGTCTTCGTTCACTGCGTACGTCGTCTCGTAACGCGCGAACGTCTCCTCGAGGAGAACATCATCGGGCACAGCTTCAACCTCATATCCCTCGGGAAGGACGTACACGAGCGAGTCGACATCACGATATGCATAGGATGAGACGATCACGTCCTGCGTCCGTTCGTCGAGACTAGGCGGCACGTACGTACGGCGCTCCATCACGTTCGGCTGAAAAATCAGGCGTGAGCCCGCCGACGCCGCGAAGCGTGGAACGGCGAGGTCCATAGAGAATGACCCCGAAGTGGTCCGTGCAGATATGCCGGTAAAATCTGACTGGACAACCTGATAATCACTGATGTCAAGCGCTCGATTAATCCAGTCGTCTCGATCTTTGGCGGTGGCACGCGCGAGCGGACGAACTCGCGCGTGCTGGTCTCCACTAAACGTCGTGGTGAAGGAGGCATGAGCGGCGCCTTTATCATCGAGAACGAGTCGTCCGATGCGGTGCTGTAAGTTATCCGATGCACGGGATTTCGGCGTGCGTACCAGCTGCCCTCCTTCTTCCCCAACCACAAGTGCCCACCGGTCTTCATTTGCTGGCCCGATGTACCCGAATGGAGCCGATGTATCGGTAGCCTCAAGCCAGAGCGTGTTTGATGCCTGCGAAAGCTCAACCATCAAAATGACGTGATTGAATCGATTCGCAGGGAAGTTCGGGTTGATCCGGTCCCGATAGCTCTCGGCTCGGATCAATGCGGGCGAGCTCTTTATGCCTGCTTCTTGCAGCAGAGAAAAGAGGAAGTTCGTCAGCGCTTTGCAGTCGCCGTATCCACGACTTGCGACGTACTCGGCGTCGAACGGCTGCCACCCGCCGATGCCCAGTTGCACGCTTACGTACCGAGTTCGCTCCTGCATGTACTGATACAGATCGCGAACCATTTCGTACTCTGAACTTGCAAGGCCTCGTATCCGCGCTACATCTCGCTTAACCATCGGTGGCAGCTTGTCCCGGCCTCGGGAAAGCTCGGCGTACCACTTCCCGAAGTCCTCCCAGGAAGCCAGACTGCCGCGAACGCCACCAATTTCAAACTCGTCAGGGGCTGCGGTAACCGATGGATACTGCTGCCATACGGGCGGCCCCAGCGGCTCGGGCTTTTGATAGACGATATTGTCGACCGTCCAGACGTGGGTGATTCTCGCCCCCTGATCGATTACGATGGGTTCTGACAGCGACGCGTCTGCGTCGGTTCGGAACGTGCGCCCGTACGGCACGATGATGCGGAACTGAGACCATTCGACGGACGCATTCGCATCAACGGGATACCATGTTGGCCACGAGATATAGCCGCGATGGTCGATCTCATACTCAATCACAACCGTGTACGGATATTGATTGTGCATCAGAGATATTTCCGTGCGCCGGCTGTCATCGTATAACGAGAAGTCGGCCACTCCGCTAAACTCCTCGATGTCACTCTTGCGAGATGTGCGAATCGTCTCTCCTGCAGCATCAATGATCCGGCCCTCGATCTTACTCAAGCGTCGGAAGCCGTCGTGAGGTACCGCGAGCCGGCCGGCGTCTCTACCGTCTGGGCCAAATATCGTAATGACACGCCTTCTACGTTCGGTGGCGCGACCTACCGTCGAGACGTGAAACTCGATCTCATTGACACGGACGACGCTTTGGGCGTCAATCAAGAGGTCGGGATCAATATCCTGAACGGCAAAGGCCGGATGACCCGGGTAATCAGGTACCTGAGCTGAAAGCGCGTTGCTGCTAAAGACCGAGACGGCCAAAAAACCGATGAGAGCGAACTGCGTGATCACGTTCATTACTGAACCTCGGCGGCTTCGGGCTTGACAACCTCAGCCGACTCCGATACGGCCGCCCTACGACCGAGCACGAGCGTTTCCTGCTGCGCGGCAACAAGCTCGCTGAAGAAACGCTGGAGTCCGGGATACTCCTCGGGCTGGAAGACCACTTGATCAAACTGCAGGACGAACTGGACCGAGACGTCGCCACCGGCCGACGATACTGAGCGCATCAGTCGCGCTCCTCTCGACGGCGTGGCCATGACGATGTCGGCCGGAGTATCAGCGAGCTCGTATCCGTCGGGCAATGTCAGATTCAGGATGTACCGCGTCTCCGTTCGATATGTCATGTCGACGGGGAAAATCCGCTCAGGCTGATGTAGCGGGTTCCGAGATTCCCTCCCAAACAGATGCGCATTTGCATACATCATATCACCAACTGGGAGGGCGAAGTCGGTTATCCTGAAGCTGGCCGAAGAGACCAGTGGCTGATGGATGTCATCTTCGTTCTCAACGTTGAAATCCCATATCTCGGCCGTTCGGAGGTCATCAAAGATGATGTTTCGAAAATAGCCGTCGAGGTCACCGTCAGTTAAACTCTCACGTCGGGAGAGCGCACTATAACCGCGGTCCTGGGAGGTCACGGTCCCCGTCAGCGTGCCGTCTATATCAATCTCAGCCACCACGAGCACCTGGTTGGACATCACCTCCACGGCCTCGATGTCAATCCAGGTAGAGGCTTCGGAACGTGCAACCCAGCCTCGGTGGTTCAGGGCCCTCCCCGGCAACATCCCAACAGGACGTCGAGGGTTAGATGCATCCAGCAACCACTCCTCTCCCCCTGCCTCAGCGCGCACGATGACTGAATTGAACTGGCTGACTAACGGATACGTCTCGTGCACCATTCCATGGTCGCGGGTCGAGATCAAGACAGGGTCGCTGGCAACCCCTGCATCGCGCAGCAGCGCAAGGAGGAGAATATTGATGTCGGCTACCGATCCGGCCTTGGTCTGCAGTACGTCGGTGAGCTTCTGTCCAGGAATGTAGCCGCCGATTCGACCGTTCCAGTTAATATTCTGGCTTACGTGATCATAAACGGCGTGCAGCGTAGACACGTCGTCTGCCGATTTCAGGCTTTCAGCAAGCGCACTAACTTCCTTATAGCGCCCGATCTGACGGCCGAACATATCATGCGACCATAATTCCGCGCCGACATCCTCCCAGGTGCGCAATACCTCGCTGTATCCTCGATGATCACGGTATCCACTTAGCTGGAATTCGATACTCCGTAGATAGTCCTCGATGGTCGTCATATACGGCTCCTCCCGCAAGGCGGGGATGTCCGTCATCACCATCCTGTGCCGCAACGCTTCTCCGTACGCACCGGAGGTCGGCGTCGAGTCGAACTCGCTGAGATCGGCCTGAACGAATCCCCGCGTAGCGGTCGCGTACTGGATCGTATTGGGTATCGTGATCCTCAGCTCGCTGTATAGTGTGGGCTGCTCGGCTTGAAAAACCCAGGGAGGTAGATAAAGCGGCGCGTCGTAGATCTGCTTGTAGGAGTATTCGATCACGGAACCAGCCGCAAGCTTGGGCAGCGTAAACCTGACTTGCCCGTAGTTCTCGTACAGGTTCTCGTCGAAAATAGAGCCTTTGTCGAGTGTGTTCCGATCCACCGACCCGTCTGGCTGCAGATTGAATGTCTGCCCTCTGACGCTGCGGACGCCGGAAGTGCGTGCCTCGGCGTAATATGGTAGCGCCACGGTACCGTAATCGAATCCCGCCTCGCTCAATATCTTGATGCGAACATGCCGATCCATTGTGAGCCGGCCGCGGCTGTCATGCCCCAGTTCGCCATAATCAGCAAGGATGACGGCGGTGGCATTGGAATCTGCTGGAAACGACTCCATTTCCAGGTGCTCGGAGGGAATGTCTCCCCAGCGTATGGGCGCTCGCTGGGCCACGGACGACTGGGCTACTAGTATTGAGAGTAGCGCGAGAGAAAGTAAGCGGCCGATCATGAACGGGGAAGTGGTTACGGACGATGGCTTCGGGCCCTCCAACGTCCTGATTGTTTGAGATCGAGGCCTTCCCCACCCCACTTACTTATTCCGCACAGAGCTCATACCACAAGCGGCGCAATCCTTAATCCTTATCCGCAAGGGCCTCAGTAGCAAATCTTAATGTAAAAAGGTTGTGCGTCGCAGACAATTCGTTTGTTGACCGCTTCTGTTATTATTGGTCGGGCGGAGGCCACGGCGGTGGAGCGAAAGCGGCCGGCTGTCGTATGGCGTGACGCATTCAGCGTAAGTTACTCTTTCATAATTATCTCTTTTTCATGCCGGCATCCCACGTCATCGGCGTAATCGGCGGGATGGGACCGTACGCCGGTCTCGACCTCGTCCGGAAGATCTTTGATAACACCACTGCTAGCCGAGATCAGGACCATGTACCGGTTGCCCTTCTCACCTACCCGGACCGAATCCCCGATCGAAGCCGCTTCCTTTTTGGGGAATCGGATGATAGCCCGGTGCCGGCAATCATCAACATCGCCGAGCGGCTGGTAGCCGCGGGTGCGACGCGCATCGCTGTGCCGTGCAATACCGCACACGCCGATCCCATCTACGGACCGCTCACCGAGCGCTTCGATGATAACGAGGACGTCCGCTTCCTGAGCATCATCACGGAAGCCGTCAACCATATTCGTGAAACGCACCCGGCTGTAGAACGCGTGGGGGTTCTGGGTACGCTCGCGACCATGCGGCTCGGATTGTATGAGCGTGAAGTGACGGCGGCGGGGCTGGAGTACCTCTCTCCCGAGCCCGACGTGCAGGAGCGCGTGGTCAACCGAACTATTTATGATCCGCCTTACGGCATCAAGGCTCAGGGGAATCCCGTGTCGCCGCAAGCGCGAGCCGCTCTTCTCAAAGCGATCGAGCACCTGACGGGCCGAGGCGCCGAGGTAGTCGTCCTCGGTTGCACGGAGCTCCCGCTCGCCATCCCAGAGCGGGAAATCGGCGGCGTCACCATCATCGACCCCACGGCGGCACTGGCACGCGCACTCGTCCGCGAAACGTATCCCGAAAAGCTAAGAGACGCGTGACGCTGACGGCGGAGCAGGACGTGAGATAAATATTAGCCTCACCTGAATTAGCTGAAGAAGCGTCGAAGCTGTGCGCTGTCTTCTGCTTCCTGGGCACAGTTAGTCGTTGGGCTCCGATTCATCATCGGATAGACGCGAAACCGGACTGTGAGTCGGAGCATTGACAGAAGTATCCCTCACTTCGCTTTCTGCTGTTCAAAATGCTTACCCCCGCCATAGAGGATTACCTCAAGACCATCTACAAGCTGGAGTCGAAAGGGACGGCTCAAACGAGCGAAATCGCGCGAGAGCTCGACGTTGCCGCGGCCTCGGTAACGGCAATGGTCAAGCGCCTGGCACGGCACGGCTTTGTGCGACACGAAAGCTACAAGGGCGTGCGCCTTACGTCGACGGGTCGGAAAATCGCGCTCGAGATCATCCGCCATCACCGGCTACTCGAAACGTATTTGCGTGAGGTGATGGGATACTCGTGGCAACAGTTGCATGACGAGGCTGAGCAACTTGAGCATCACATCTCGGAAGAGTTCGAGGACAAGATCGACGCGATGCTGGGCAATCCCACCCACGATCCGCACGGGCATCCGATCCCCACGCGCGACGGCCAGGTAGAGGAGCCGAGCGACCGCACGCTGGCCGAATGCGACGAAGGCGAGCGTTGCACGATTGATCATCTCTGCGACCGCGACCCCGAGTTACTCCATTATCTGGAAGAACTGGCCATGCTGCCCGGCGCATCGGTCGAGGTCATTTCTAAGGGCCCTTTCAAGGGCCCGGTTGCCGTGCGCGTGGCAGACGACGAGCACACAATCGGCTACGAGGTGGCGCAGAGCATCTTCGTGACCGGCTGACACTCAGCGTTCAGTATTCGATCCGGCTTTCGAACGTGCGCCAGGTGTCGAACGGATCTGC
>CAZRTY010000054.1:0-10879 GCA_964603055.1 uncultured Rhodothermales bacterium
ACGGCACCGCCGGTTTCGTCCGCGCGCGTTTCTTCATCGACAGCACTTTCGGGAGCCGGCCACGTCAGTTCTCTATCGCTCTTATTTGACGCGTGAAGAGCGCACAGCCCGCGGCCGGCCGCCGATCGCCGATCCTGACCAATTACCTCCGACCAAAAACCAAGAAGCCGTCCCTGTAACCTGCGTTGGAAAAACACGTAGCGCTCAGACGTGCTGATTTTTTAACATCGTGTTGCACGCGTGTTCTAAGCGCCGTATTGTAACAGGTGCTAAGAAAATAGCACCTTGTCGTCAGGCATCAGGAGGACTCATGAGAGCGAAGCCCCATCTCGATCTGAGCAGAAGAGAGCGGCAGATCATGCTCATTATCTACGAAGCCGGCTCGGCATCGGCACAGGATGTTATGGATCGGCTGCCCGACCCGCCGAGCTATTCAGCCGTGCGGGCCATGCTCCGCCTACTTGAAGAGAAGGGCCATCTCATGCACGTCGTAGACGGACAGCGTTACATCTACCGTCCGACAACGTCGCGGTCGAAGGCGCAGGAGTCTGCCCTGAAGCAGCTCGTGACGACCTTCTTCAATGACAGCGCCGAGCAGGCCATGGCAGCGCTTCTCGATCTGAGGGAAGGTGAGTTCTCAGACGAGGCACTGAGCGAGCTCGAACAACGCATCCGGCAGGCCAGGGAGGAGGGCCGATGATGAGCGATCTGTTGCAGATTTTCCCGACCGGCGATGCGATGATCGTCCTGGTCCTGGTGATGGTCAAGACATCTTTCCTGATTCTGCTTGCCGCGGCGATCACGTTTGCGTGGCGCTCTGCACCAGCATCGCTACGGCACTGCCTCTGGGTGACGACGCTTGTCGGCGTGCTCTTGATGCCAGTATTTGCCGCGATGGTGCCCCAATGGGAAGTCCCGCTTCTCGTATTACCCGAGGGTTCGTCGGCCCCCTCGTCGTCCGTAAGCGCCGTTCCTGCAGACGTCGCGCTCGAACATCAGACGACCGCTTTCGATCGGTCGGCAGTACATGCTCCGCGCGTCGATCCATCCCCACGAACTGCGCTACCGGCAGATGCAGTACCGCGCCACGCCCTCGCCTCTGCATCTATTACCTCGCTACTGGCGATGGTATGGCTCTGCGGATTCGTTCTGGTGATGCTCTATTTCGGCATCGGCGTCTTGAGGGCGTGGATCTGGAGCCGCCGCTCGAGTCCGATTGAAGATGACGCATGGACCGCCCAGATCCGCGACCTGGCGTGGATGATGGGTATCGAGCGCGCCGTCGTAGCGCGCTGGTGCACAGGGGCAACCATGCCGATGACGTGGGGCACGCGGCGGCCCATAATCCTGCTGCCGACCGAGGCATCCGAGTGGAGCGATGAAAGGCGCCGCGTGGTGCTGCTCCATGAGCTTGCGCACGTGCGCCGCTTCGACTGTCTGACGCAATACGTGGTGCAGATTACGTGTGCCATCAACTGGTTCAATCCGTTGGTGTGGTGGGCAGCCGGCCGCGCACGGTCGGAGCGCGAGCACGCATGCGATGAAGCCGTGCTGCGCAACGGCGCCCGCCCGTCCAGTTATGCATCCCACCTTCTCGAGATCGCGAGATCGGCTCGGTCTCGCTTCACAAATCCTGTTGGAGCCGTTGCCATGGCACGTCAATCTGAACTCGAAGGCCGCGTAATAGCCATCCTGGATTTTACGCACACGGGCAACATGCTCAGACGCGGAACGGTCGTCTTCGTGGCCTGCGCGTCGCTGCCGATGCTGCTACTCCTCGCCGCGTTCTCGCCCGTATCCTCGGCGAATGAATCGGCTGCGACGGTAATGGAAGATGCCGGGGCATACGTCGAAGAGATCGGCATCGCGTCGAGCGATCATACCGAACGGACGGGTGCGCGTACATCGGCAGATGCTGGCGCAGAATCAGACGTTATCCACCGAAGGTTTGACGTCCGGCATGGCGGGAAGCTCGTCGTCGATAGCGATCTCGGAAGCATCGACATTTCGACGAGCTCGGGTCAGTTTGTGGATGTCGAGATAGTGCGCGAAACTCGCGGATTGTCCGGGGCCCGCCCCGAAGGTCTACAGGTCTCGTTCGAACATCGCGGCAACGAGGTACGAGTGATGGCGCGCCGAACGGACCGGGGTGCCAACGGCGTCAACGCGCGCTTTGTGATCACCGTGCCGCATCGGTTTAACGTAGACCTCGAGACCCGCGGAGGATCGATCAACGTTGATGACCTTGAAGGAAACGTGACCGCCAACACATCGGGCGGTAGCCTTCTCTTCGGCCGCATTGCGGGCGATGTCGATGCGCGTACGTCGGGTGGATCGATTCGGCTGGACCGGTCGTCGGGAAGCGCCATTTTGAACACATCGGGTGGATCTATCAGGGCCGGCGAGGTCGAGGGCGACCTTGAGGCCCGGACGTCAGGCGGATCGCTTTCCATCTCTGATGTCAAAGGCAGTCTGGTCGCGGTTACATCCGGCGGCTCGATTAGCGCCCGGATGAGCCAGCCGCCGAGGAAGGCGTCGCACCTTGAAACATCGGGCGGCTCGGTCACACTCGACCTCCATTCCCGCGCAGCGGTATCCCTCGACGCCAGCACGTCTGCCGGGCATGTCACTACCGACTTCAACGTCCCGGAGCGGCCCGACAACGAACTTTCCAGGCTTCGGGCAGACATCAATGGTGGCGGTCCCGATCTCGTACTTCGAACCTCCGCGGGCAATATCCGCATCAACCGTATTGGTGCCACCGGTGACGCACGGTCCGGACAATCCGCAAATACCTCCTCATCAATCATCACGCCGAATCACTTCGCCGCCGATTTCGCCAGTGAGGAGTTTGCTGCGCGGATGGAAATACTCGGCGCGGACATGGCTGGGTGGTCGAGCAGATTCGAAGCAGAGACCCGGGAGTGGCTGATGTCTCCTGAATTTGCAGCATGGGTGGAAGAGCTGTCGCTCGCCGCATCCGAAATCAGCCTCGACGCCGTGGAAGAATCTCTGTCTTACCTCGACGCAAACACGTTCGACGAAGGTTTTCTCGAACGGCTGCGCGAAGAAGTACAAGCGGCGCTGTCGGCAGGTCGTTAGTTACAATGATCAGTGCCGACGGTTTGGCAGACCGTCTCAGCTGGTCGTTCGGTTGCGGGTGACTGAATCCGCGCCCAGCAAAATCCCCCACCTACTTCTCGCTCGACGCCAGATGCTAAAAAAATACCATCTCCGGCTCATATTTGTGATCCTGGTTTTTGGATCAGGATTCCCGCGCGTCGGCATCGCCCAGCCGATCGATGTAATTGCAACGCGGACGGACGTGGCGCCGGTCATCGACGGTATCCCGACGGAGGCGGTGTGGCATGCCGCTGTGCCTGTCACCGATTTCAAGCAGCGCCATCCGGATCAGGGCGAGGCGCCTTCCCAGAAAACCGTCGTACGTGTTCTCTTCGACGACTCGGCGTTGTATGTGGCAGCGTGGATGCACGACTCATCGCCCGACTCGATCGTTGCGCGACTCGGGCGCCGCGATGCCAGCCTCGAATCGGATCTGTTTGGCGTCTTCATAGACTCGCACCTCGACCGCCGCACTGGTTTTTATTTCGGGCTGAACGCGGCCGGCACCATGTATGACGGGATCCTCCTGAATGACGACTGGGAGGACTCTTCTTGGGATGGTGTGTGGGAGGGGAAGGTGAGCGTCGACGAACACGGATGGACGGCGGAGTTGAGGATTCCCTTTTCGCAGCTTCGGTTTCGCGACCGGGAGGAAATGGTATGGGGGATCAACTTTCGCCGCGACATTGCCCGTAGAAACGAGCAGGACTTCCTAGTCTACACCCCTCGCAATGAGAGCGGGTTCGTATCTCGGTTCGCGTCGTTGAGCGGTTTGAGCGGCCTGAATCCGCCGCGGCGAATCGAAATGCTGCCCTATCTGACGACCCGGGTAGAACTCGCTGATAGCGAGGCCGGCGATCCTTTCCATCGCGACGGCGCGTATCGCTCGGATGTCGGCGCCGACTTCAAGATCGGCCTCGGGAGCAACCTGACGCTCGATGCCACGGTGAACCCGGATTTCGGCCAGGTCGAGGTGGACCCGGCCGTCGTCAACCTGTCTGATGTCGAGACCTTCTTTCAGGAGAATCGCCCGTTCTTCCGCGATGGCGCCAGCACGTTCCAGTTCGGCCAGGGTGGCGCACGCAACTACTGGGGCTTCAATTGGAGCTCACCTCAACTTTTCTACTCGCGCCGGATCGGCCGGGCGCCGCGAGGCAGTCTGCCCGATCACGATTTCGTTTCAGCCCCCGTCGGCACGCGCATTCTCGGCGCCGCGAAGCTCACCGGCCGCACGGTGGGTGGAACGAACGTGGGCATGATCCACGCGCTGACGAATCGGGAAACGGCAACGCTGCAGCATGGCAGCGAAAGCTTCCGCGCTGAGATCGAGCCGCTCGCCTATTCGGGTGTCTTCCGCGCTCAGCGAGACATCCGCAGCGGCTTCCGCGGGATCGGCGTCATCGGTACGCTAAACACACGGCGCTTCGGTGACGATCGGATGCGATCGCAGGCCGCTTCGACATCCGGTGTTCTCGGGGTGGATGGATGGACGTTCCTGGATTCCGAACGTACCTGGGTACTGACAGGATGGATGGCCGGGAGTACCATCCACGGTCGGCAGGATTTTATTACCGACCTGCAGCGAAGTGCGGTGCATTACTATCAGCGACCCGACGCAGGCCATGTGGCGGTCGATGAAGAGGCACGGTCGCTCTCGGGCGTCGCGGGACGGGTCTACCTTAACAAGCAGCGCGGACGATCATTCGTTAACACGGCCGTTGGCGTCATATCGCCCGGCTTTAACTCGAACGACCTCGGCTACATATCTCGCGCCGACGTCGTTAACGCGCATGTCGGTGCAGGATATCACTGGAGCGAGCCGGCCGGATGGCGGCGCTATGCCGAACTGGGCGGTGCAGCCTTCGGCTCGTTTGATTTTGACGGTAACCTGACCTGGGGCGGCGTATATCACTTCGGGTATGTTCAGTTGAAGAACTACTACAACATCAACTGGAACCTGGCTGCCAATCCAACGACGATTAGCAACCGTCGCACGCGCGGTGGACCATTGACGCTTAACCCGCCCGGGTTTGAGATCGGCGGGAGCATCGGCTCAGACAACCGAAAGTCGTGGATTGCTTCGGCGTATGCATATAGCTACCGAACGACTCATGGTGGCAACTACCACTTCGAGGCGGGCCTCACCTGGCAACCGACATCAAACTTCTCGCTGGGCATCTCCCCGAGCTTTGCGCGATCGCTTCAGGATGCGCAGTGGGTCGGTGTATTCGACGATGTAACGGCGGTCGAAACGTATGGCAGGCGCTACGTATTCGGTGACATGGACCAGCAGACGCTCGGCGCGAGCATCCGCATGAACTGGACGTTCTCGCCCCGGCTTAGCCTGCAATTGTTTACGCAGCCGCTACTGTCGATGGGCGATTATACTGGCTTCAAGGAGCTGAGGCGCGCCCGCTCTTACGATTTCCTTACGTATGGCGAGGACGGATCGCACTTCGATTCCGAAACCTATACCGCCTATCCTACAGGCGTGGGTGGCACCGCGCTCGCCATCGACAACCCTGACTTCAACTACCTCTCGTTACGAGGGAATGCCGTGCTCAGGTGGGAATTTAGGCCCGGCTCGACCGTCTTCGTCGCGTGGACACAGCAGCGGAGCGACCAGCTGGGGATAGGTGAGATGCAGCTTGATCAGACTTTCAGCCGGCTGATGGATGCCGCGGCCGAAAACATCTTCATGATCAAACTCAACTACTGGTTCAGCCTGTGACAGCTCATGCGGCATGAAGTGAGAGGCGCGGCACTATCGGAATTCCCCTCCTGTTCGGCGAACAGTTCTACCTCATTCGGCAAAAGCCATCACCCAGGCACCGCCCCTTCACTTCCCGATACAGAACCGCGAGAAGATCTGGTCGAGTACGTCTTCGTTGGTGATCTCGCCGGTGATGGCACCGAGTTCTTCGAGTGCCACGCGGAGATCTAGGGAGAAGGTATCGCCGGGGTGGCCGGCGTCGAGTTGTTGGCGGGCGCGGACGACGGCCTGTCTTGCCTCGCGAAGATGGGCGAGATGCCGCTGGTTCATCACAATCGCCGAGCCGTCGGCTGAGGAAAGACTATCGGCTACGGCATCCATCAACCAGTCGATGAGCGGCAGTAATGCGCTTTCGTCGTCCATTGCCTGGAGTGCCGAAATTGGAAGCACGCCCTCGTCGACCCGCGTACCGGCAAGGTCGATCTTGTTCGCAATCACCAGCAGCGGCAACGCCGGCTGCGAGGTGCGGACATCTTCAAGGAACGCCCGTTGATCGTCGCCCATGCCGCTGCCTACATCATACAGATAGAGGACAGCGTCTGCTGACTCAATAGCCTTCTGCGCGCGTCGAACACCTTCGGCCTCGATTGCATCATCGGTTGAGCGGATGCCCGCCGTATCGACGAATCGAAATCGGAGCCCGTTTATCTCGGCCTCTGCCTCAATTTCATCGCGCGTCGTGCCGGGCGTGGGGCTGACGATCGCCCGGTCGAACCCCACGAGCGCGTTCATCAGCGTCGACTTTCCGGCATTCGGACGGCCGGCAATCACCACGCGGACGCCGTCGCGGATCCGTTCACCGAGCGTGTACGAACCGAGTAAGCGGCCGAGGAGGCCGTCGGCACGCTGAAGGATTTCGTACAGGCGCTCGCGGTCGGCGAACTCGACGTCCTCATCCGAGAAATCCAACTCAAGCTCAACCAGCGCGGCAACGTCCAGAAGCTCTTGCCTAAGTTCGGACAGCAGGTGGGAGTAGCGTCCGCGCAGGTGCGATATCGAGACGCGGTGGGCGGCCGATGACGAGGCGTGGATCAGGTCGGCGATGGCTTCGGCCTGGGCAAGGTCGACTTTTCCGTTGACGAAGCTCCGCTGCGTGAACTCGCCGGGCCGGGCCATCCGCGCCCCGACCTCCAGAAGTCGCCCCAGAATAAGCTGCGCCGCGAGGTCGCCGCCGTGGCATGTCAGCTCGACGACATCCTCTCCCGTAGAAGATCGCGGCGCTCTGAAGACGGTGGCCACAACCTGGTCGATGTCGCCGTCCTTCCCCTTCACATACCCAAAATGAGCCGTGTGAGAAGGCGCTTCGTTCAGGTCCGTGCCGGAGAAGACCCGTGCAGCAACCTCGACGGCGTCCGCTCCTGATAAGCGAACGATGGCCAGGGCGGCGCGACCACGCGCCGTTGCAATCGCGGCTATCGTGTCGTTAACACCCGGTTGCATCGAAGATCAGTCGTTAAGAACGCGCCCGCTTGTTGCGGCTCCGTGGGGATTTCAGCGCTGCCTTCTTACCGCCACCCGCCGTAGGTGCCGAGCGCGACGGTTTCTTCTTCGGAGCCTCCTTCGGCTTCTCGTCTTCGCCGGTTGCCGTGCGCGTGTTGATCCACTTCTGCTGGATTGCGGTGACGACGTTGTAGACGAGATAGTAGAGGCTCAGTCCCGACGCCAGGCGGTTGAAGATGGCAAAGATCATCACCGGGAATACATAGGTCATGATCTTCGCCTGTGTATTCATCTGCGATGCCATCTGAATGCGCATCTGGACGATCATCGAGATACCCATCAGTAGCGTAAAGCCAGCGACGAAGTTGCCGTAGAGGGGGATGGTGAAGGGCAGGTTCAGAATGACGTCCGGCGCCGAGAGGTCGTTTGCCCAGAGGAAGCCCTGCTGGCGCATCTCAATTGACTGCGGCAGGTACATCCAGAGCGCGATGATGATCGGATACTGCATCAGCATCGGGAGACAGCCACCCAGCGGGTTGACACCCGTCTCCTTGTACATCTTCATCATCGCCTGCTGCTGCTTCTGCGGGTCGTCGCCGTACTTCTCCTTGATCTCCTCCATCTTCGGCTGCAGCTCCCGCATCTTCGCCATGCTCTTATACGAGCTCTTGGTGAGCGGGTAGAGGAGGATCTTCAGCAGAATTGCGAAGACGATGATGACGAGGCCGTAGTTCGGAATGAAGTTCGACAGGAAGGCGAACGACGGGATGAAGACGAACTTGGCCAGCGGGCGCGTCATCCACTCGAAGAAATTCCACCCGAAGTCGACGACGTCGTACAGGTTCTGCCGATAACCCGCGAGGCGCAGGTACTCCATCGGGCCGATGTAGAGCTCGAACGTATGCGTGGCGTCCGGCCGTTCCATGAGAAGACGCGCCGTGTAGTCCTCGAAGAGCGTCTGATTCTCCGACGCGCCCGTGCGGCGCCCGTCGAGCTCGGCGCCACGCGTGCCTCCTGCCGGCATCACGACCGACGTGAAGAACTTATTCTTGACCGTGATCCAGTCGACCTCTCCGATGAAGCGGCGGCTCTCTTCTGCATCCCGCTGGAGCTCGATGGATTCTACCTGGCCACCACTCCGCACAAATGCGCCCGCACGCTGTGCCTCCTCATCCACGTCCCCTTCGCTGAACGGAATGCCGCCGTGCCATACAAGCTCATATCCATCTGCAGTCTGGAAAGAGGCGGTATTCTCCGACTCGATGCGCAGATCGATGTGATATTCGTCCGGATGGAACGTGTAGACCTTGCGCAGGACGCCGTCGCCGATACGGGATTCGAAGGCGATTTCGCGAGCGTCGTCGGTGATTCGGACCGTATCAGACTGCGTTGGCGACTCGAAGTAAAGCGCGCGTGAGTCGACATTTCGGTTGGTCGGCGTCAAGAATGCCAGACCAATGGCGCCGGCGCGCGACGTGTCGACCATCTGAACGGCCGACTCCTGGTCGAAGTTGGAATACTCCTTCAGCTCGAACGACCGGAGCGTGGCACCGCGCGTCGACAAAACTGCGGTAAACAGCTGATTATCGACGACAATATTGCGGGCCTCACCTTCTTCGAGCCCCAGCGCATCAATGTCGGTGAGTTCCTCTTCATCCTCTTCGCGTGCAGCCTCGGCCAGTGCCTGCGCCTCTTCCCGCTGCGCCACAACCGCCTGGGTATCCGCCACGGGTTCGGCCTGCGGAGATAGATCTGTCGGCGGTGTGAGCCACCACATCCAGACGAGCAGGATGATGAAGATCAGTACGGTGCCGATAGTCGCACTACGGTCCACTGCAGAGCTCGTTTGAGGCGAAAATGCCTGTGATGGGAGGAGGTGGTTGAGTCGTGCCGGAAAACGGAGGCTTAATGAGGCGGTTTCCCGTTACATGGAAGTTTCATTGCGTGTCGATATGAGTTCGCCACGCAGTCGTTCCATAGCGCGGGGAAGATCGGCAGGGATGGCTTCATCCGCCGTCTCGGGATCCGATCGGAACAGCACCATCAGCGTCAACACGTCAGGCCTATCATCAAAAAGGTCTATCAGGAGATGTTGATTCACCCGATAGACCTCCCGGAGCAATCTCCGTATACGATTTCGTACGACTCCTGAACGTGCGCGTCGCCCGGCCGAAAATCCGATCTGCAGCGGGACGTCAGCCCCGACCTCGTCGACTGCGGCAACCCGGTAGATGATGCGAACGCTGCCGGACGCCACAGTACCGACATCCCGGCGGGTCCGATCGAACAGCGGCCGGATGAGCCGGCGGCGCTTCAATCGATGCGCGCGCGGAAAAATAAATCTTCGAACGCGCCCGTCATCCGGATTCGACGTCGTACTCAGATCTCTTACTTGCGGCTCTTCGTATCGCTCACGGTCAGGTTCTTGCGACCCTTCCGGCGACGGCGCGCCAGCACGAGGCGTCCTTTCTTGGTGCCCATCCGCGCGCGGAAGCCGTGCTTGTTGGCTCGCTTGCGGCGGCTCGGTTGGTAAGTCCGTTTCATGATTGATCCCGTATCGCTTGACTTCTACACTGAACGACGGCGGCGTATATTCGTTGGACGGGCCACTGTTCGCTGCCATCGCGCCATTTTCTGCTTTCTTGACAGACCGGGTAAGATAATAATTATTGAGGCGCCGTCAACGCAGACGCTTGACAAACGGGCAGTCTGCATGTACGTTTCTCAATCGACCCGCGGGAATAGCTCAGTTGGTAGAGCATCAGCTTCCCAAGCTGAGGGTCGCGGGTTCGAGTCCCGTTTCCCGCTCTACGATGCAAGATGCGCGCTCTTTCTGATTCAGGAAGAGCGTTTTTGTTGCGGCAATAAATCAGTGTCAGCATATCATATCAGCGGCCCGCAATCGTCCCATCGGTCTACCAGAGTCCGTTGCCCGGCTCCCATATAAACGGGCCATCCATCACGCAGCCTTGCCGCCTGATCAGATTTCCTGCGGCGATGAGTTTAGGAACGAGGTTTCGCGACGATATTCGACTCATTCCTGACCTTCCACCCAAACCCCGCCGCCCGTGTCGGTCCGCCTTCTTCTCATCGTCATCGTACTGGGGTACGCCTCATCCGCCCAGGCCCAGTCTCGTCAGATCGTCGTCGACCAGCTCCACGCGGCAGCAGACGCCGTTGCCGGCGATAACTTCCTCGTCGATGGAAAAGCAGCCGGGCACGACATGAGTATCGGGTTGCTCGCCGCCAACACGCGTGTTTTGCTGGAAGTCTGGCTCGAGGAAGGAGGCGAGTACTTCATTACGGGCGTCTGCGACGAAGACTGCGGCGATCTCGACCTTAGTCTCCTCTCAGACACCGGGTCTTTACTCGACGAAGACGTTGAGGTCGACGCTTTCCCGATCGTCCATGTCACGGCACCATCAACCGGATGGTATGTCCTGAACATTCAGCTGATCGACTGCGAGACCGATCTCTGCTACTTCGGATATCAGGTGTTCAAGCGCATACAGAAGATCTGAGCGCAGATCGCGGGCAAGAGCT
>CAZRTY010000055.1:0-10760 GCA_964603055.1 uncultured Rhodothermales bacterium
CAAGCTGGATCAATCCGGATGAAGCGTATGAAGCGGCGCTCGAGACGTTCGTGCGGGGCATGGTGACTGACGACCGAACCAGCGCCGCGATAGACACCGTGGCCACGAAAGCCGCCAATATCGGCTTCCGAAATTCACTCACTCAACTCGTTCTCAAACTGACGACGCCTGGCGTGCCGGATATCTATCAGGGGAGCGAGCTGTGGGATCTCTCGCTGGTCGATCCAGACAACCGACGGCCGGTGTCCTACGAGGAACGTGAATCCTTGCTCAAAGGCTTTGCGCATCGTTCGTTCGACGCGGTGGAATCAGGGAAGGCGGTTGACAACCGGGATGTCCGGCTTAAGGCATACGTCCTGTGGAGGCTCCTCGGCCTTCGCCGCGACTTCGACTTTGCTGCGGTAACGTACCGCGAGTTGCAGGTTACGGGGGAAGGAGCCGCGCGGTGGCTCGTCTACCTGAGAGAGATGGATGATGACGCCTTGCTGGTGGCTGTCCGCCTTCGCTTCGGAGACGACGCCACACACGAAGTGAAGATTGACCTCCCCGAGCCGCTAACGGATGCGAAGTGGAAGGATGTGTTGTGGGATAGAGCTGACGCTATCCTCGACCTCACTTCGCTTGCCAACGACGGAATCAACTGGTGCGTGCTGAGGAAAGTCTGAAAGCGCCGCAACAGTAGGTCAGGCGGCGCCTTCAGACATCTGCCATTTTATTTTTGTGCGGGTGCTCACTCCTCGTCATCGGAGGTATCATCCTCATCCGCGTGGTGCCCGGCCGGCATATCGGCCGCTGCTCGAAGGACGATCAGCGTGTGCGGCTCAACGCCCACATCTGCGCTCGAATCGATTGCCTGATCGGCGATGAATGAGCCCGTAAATGGGACTTCGGGATACCACGCGCCCGTATCCCGGGCGTAGTCGCCGGGTAAGGTGAACGTGACGTCGCGGCTCGAAGCGTTGAACAGCAGAAGGTAGGTCTCATCCTCGTACGGCCGACCGCGGGAATCGACGCCACTGATTGCGTCCCCAAAGAGCAGCATTCCGAACGATTGCACGTCGGTGTTCTGCCAGTCGGCGTCTTCCATCTCGTGCCCATTCGGATGGAGCCACTTGACGTCGGTCGGGACGTCCGAATCGCGGCGCCCTTGTAGAAAGCGCCGACGCCGGAAGCTCGGATGGTCGCGGCGAAACGCGACCGCTCGGCTCACAAACTCGAGGAAGTCGCGCTTGCGGTCGTCGAGATCCCAGTCGTACCAGTTGATCTCGTTGTCGTGGCAGTAGGCGTTGTTATTGCCGTTCTGCGTCTTCGACAGCTCATCGCCACCGAGGATCATCGGCACGCCCTGCGACAGCAGCAACGTGCTGATGAGGCTGCGTTTGCGGCGCTCGCGCTCAGCGATAATGGCTTCATCATCGGTCTCTCCCTCCACCCCGCAGTTGATACTGAAGTTGGGCTCGTGGCCGTCGCGGTTATTCTCCTGGTTGGCCTCGTTGTGCTTCTTCTCGTAAGACACCATGTCCTGGAGTGTAAAGCCGTCGTGCGCCGTGATGAAGTTGATCGACGCAAACGGGCGGCGGCCCGATAGCTCGTACAGATCACTCGAGCCTGCGATGCGCGTGGCGAACTCACCTTTCAGCCCGTGATCGCCACGCCAGAAGCGCCGTGTAACGTCGCGGTAGTGGCCGTTCCACTCCGTCCACTGCCACGGAAAGCTGCCGACCTGATAGCCGCCGGGGCCAACGTCCCACGGCTCGGCAATCAGCTTGACCTGGCTCAGCACGGGATCCTGCTGGATGATCTTGAAGAAGGCCGAGAGCATGTCGATCTCATACAGCTCGCGCGCGAGCGTCGAGGCAAGGTCGAAACGGAATCCGTCGACGTGCATCTCGAGCACCCAGTACCGCAAGCTGTCCATGATGAGTTGCAGCACGTGCGGCTCGCCGGCGTCGAGCGTGTTACCGGTGCCGGTATAATCAACGAGGAAACGCTTTTCGTCCGGGTGCTCTTTGTAATACGACAAGTTATCAATGCCGCGTTGTGAGAGCGTGGGTCCGAGGTGGTTACCCTCGGCGGTGTGGTTGTAGACCACATCGATGATCACCTCAAAGCCCTCGGCGTGCAGAGCGCGCACCATCATCTTAAAGTCGCGCACGGCCGAAATGGCGCCGTTCGTCGCGTACTCGGGCTCGGGCGCGAAGTAGGCCAGCGTGTTATATCCCCAGTAATTCCGTAGCCCGGCATCGATGAGGCGCCTGTCGTGGACCTTGGCGTGCACCGGAAGCAGTTGCACGGTGGTCACGCCGAGTTTCTTCAGATGGTCGAGGATGGGCTCGGAGACGAGGCCGAGATACGTTCCGCGAAATGCCTCCGGCACATCGGGGTGCAGCTTGCTGATGCCTTTGACGTGGGTCTCGTAGATGACGGTATGATTCCACGGGACGTCCGGGTGACGATCGTCGTGCCACTCGAAGCACTCCTCGATCACCGCACCGAGGGGGGCGTAAGCGGCGTTGTCTTCCGTGCTAAAGGAGAGGTCTTCGTCCTCGTGCCCGGGGATGTATCCGAATAGACTGTCATGCCACTCCAGATTCCGCCCCAGTGCCTTGGCATATGGGTCGAGCAGGACCTTGTTGGGATTAAAGCGGTGCCCCTCCTTCGGATTGTATGGCCCGTGCACGCGATATCCATAAAGCTGGCCCGGCCTCACATGCGGAAGATATCCGTGCCAGATAGGTCCTGTTCGGTCAGGCAGCGCAACGACGACGGCCGGCTCAGTATCTTCGGCCGAATCGAAAAGAAGTAACTCGACACGCTCGGCGTTCGCGCTGAAAAGGGTAAAGTTGACTCCGAGTCCGTCCCACGTAGCGCCCATCGGAAACGGCTTCCCCGGCCAGATGCGGGCTACCTTTAATTCGAAAAGCTCTTCCTTAACAGCGGAGGTGTCGCTAGATCTATCGTTACTCATATGACCGCAGGTCGCGATGTTGGAAAGTCGTGTAAAAGCCCGGTGCGGTGGGGATGATCGATCAAACGCCGGTAGGAGAAAAGGCGTAACCTATCGCCGGCCTGGAAAAGCTTGAGCTGAAACAAGAAGATCACCAAATACAACGTCGTTCTCACCCACTCCACTCCTTCAATGCCCCTTTCTGAACGTGATTCCCTTCCTGAGACGTGGTCTCGTGTTGCCATCGTGTCTATCTCGCCCCAGGTTGACGGTGGCCGCTGGCCTGTGCGTCGCAGCGTGGGAGAACGGGTCGACGTCGTAGCGGGCATCATCATCGACGGCCACGACAAGATTGCTGCCGAGATTCGCGTCGGCCACGAAAACGATGCCGAGCCGTCGACCGTGCCGCTGAAGCTACGTTATAACGATGAGTATGTAGGGCACTTCGATGTGACGACGTTGGGTAGTTACCGTTATCAAGTGTCGGCATGGGTGGACATGATCGGGACGTGGCACGATCAGTTTCAGCGCCGGGTGGATGGAGGAGAGAACAAACATGAGTTACGGGCCGAGTTGCTCGAAGGCGCGACTCACCTGCGCGCCGCGGCAGAAAATGCAGACAGGGAAGATCGTGAGCACCTGCTTGATCTCGCCTCGCGGATGGAGTTGGGTCACATCGATGCCGGACTCAGCGACGATGTGGTGCGGCTCGGGCGCAAGTGGTCGCCACGGCATGGGCTTGTGGAGGGGCCGCGCATTGAAGTCGTCGTCGACCCGGAGCTCGCCCGCTTCGCCGCCTGGTACGAGTTCTTCCCGCGCTCTACGTCCGACGTCCCGGGCCAGCATGGCACGTTCGACGACGCGGCCGAACGCCTCCCGCGGATCAAAGAGCTCGGGTTCGACATCGTCTACCTCCCTCCCATCCATCCGATTGGGACGACCTTTCGCAAGGGAAAGGACAACGCACCCACAGCCGAGCCCGGCGACCCGGGGAGCCCGTGGGCCATGGGGGCGGAAGACGGCGGACACAAGGCTGTGCACGCCGAGCTCGGCGGTATCGAAGCGTTCGACAGGTTCGTCGCGAAGGCGGATGAACTCGGCATCAAAGTCTCACTCGATATCGCATTCCAGACATCGCCCGACCACCCGTACGTCAAGCAGCATCCCGAGTGGTTCAAGCACCGGCCTGACGGCACGATCCGCTACGCCGAGAATCCCCCAAAAAAATATCAGGACGTCTATCCGTTCGACTTCGAGTCGGACGACTGGCAGGCGCTCTGGCTCGAACTCAAGAGCGTGTTCGAGTTCTGGATGGACCACGGCGTGCGCGTCTTCCGCGTCGACAATCCCCATACCAAATCCGTCCCCTTCTGGGAATGGTGCATCGGTGAGCTACGGCGCGAGCATCCCGACCTAATCTTCCTCTCCGAGGCGTTTACGCGGCCGAAGATGATGCACACGCTGGCCAAACTGGGCTTCAACAACTCGTATACGTACTTCACGTGGCGCAACACCAAGGAGGAGCTCACGGAGTACGCTCAGGAGCTGTTCCACACGGAAGTGGCTGATTTCTTCCGGCCTAACTTCTGGCCCAATACGCCCGACATCCTGCATGATTACCTGGTCTATGGAGGTCGCGCGGCGCACATCATACGCCTCGTGCTGGCGGCTACTATGTCACCCACGTATGGCATCTACGGTCCGCCGTACGAGCATGTTGACAACCGTCAGCATCCCGACCGCGAGGAATACGCGCACAACGAGAAGTATGAGATCCGGCACTGGAACTGGAACGACTCGAGCTCGCTGCAGCCGCTCATGCGGCGCATCAACCGGATCCGGCGTGATCGCGTTGCCTTGCAATATGCGCGCAACATCACATTCCACGAGGTAGACAACGACGCCATCATTGCGTACTCAAAGCGTACCGGCGATGATATCGTCCTCGTGGTTGTCAATCTCGACCCGCACCATGAGCAGTCGGGCTGGGTCTCGTTCGACCCGCAGGCGCACGACCTCGCCGCCGGGCGGTCGATCCAGGTTCACGACCTGATCGGCGACGAACGCTACCTCTGGAATGGAGATCGACACTTCGTGAAGCTGAACCCCAGCGTGATGCCGGCGCACATTTTCCATATCCGCCACGAAGTCTCGACCGAGCAGGACTTCCCCTACTTCCAATAAATCTCAATATGCCGAAAGACTTTCTGACGGATCCGCTCTGGTACAAAGACGCGGTCATATACGAGTTGCACGTCCGCTCGTTTTTTGACTCGGATGACGACGGCTATGGCGACTTCGAGGGGATGCGCCAACGGCTGCCTTACCTCGAGCAGCTTGGCGTGAATACGCTGTGGCTGCTACCGTTTCTGAAGAGTCCTCTTCGTGACGACGGCTACGACACGTCGGATTACTTCGGCATCCTCCCCGTCCACGGCACGATGGAGGACTTCCAGGCCTTTCTGAATGAAGCCCATGAGCGCGGGATGCGGGTCATCACCGAACTCGTGCTGAACCACACCTCTGATCAACATCCGTGGTTTCAGGAGGCGCGCGACCCTAACTCCTCACGTCACCACTGGTACGTATGGAGCGACACGACGGATAAGTACGCCGAGGCTCGCATCATCTTTACAGATACCGAGATCTCGAACTGGACGTGGGATCAGAAGGCGGGCAAGTACTACTGGCACCGGTTCTTTAGCCACCAACCCGATCTGAATTACGATAATCCGGAAGTGCGCGAGGCCATGAAGGAGGCCTTGTTCTTCTGGCTGGATATGGGTGTGGATGGACTCAGGCTCGACGCCGTTCCCTACCTGTACGAACGGGAAGGCACGAACTGCGAGAATCTGCCGGAGACGATTCAGTACATCGTCGAGCTTCGGCAGGCCATCGAAGAACGGTACGGTCCGGGCAAGGTGCTTCTGGCGGAGGCAAATCAGTGGCCGGAGGATACGCTGCCCTATTTTGCCGACGGCAAGGGCGTGCAGATGGCCTTCAACTTTCCCGTGATGCCGCGGATGTACATGGCGGTTCGCCGTGAGAATCGGCGTCCGCTGGTCGAGATGCTCGAACTCACGAAAGACCTCCCCGAACAGGCGCAGTGGGCCATTTTCCTCCGCAACCACGACGAGCTCACGCTCGAGATGGTGACCGATGAGGAGCGCGACTACATGTACCACGAGTACGCGGCCGATGCACGCTTCCGCATCAACGTGGGAATACGGCGGCGCCTGGCGCCTCTCTTGTATGGGGAACGGCGGCGCATCGAGTTGATGAACGCGCTGCTGCTATCGTTGAAAGGTAGCCCCGTTCTGTACTATGGCGACGAGATCGGCATGGGAGACGACCCGTTCCTTGGCGACCGGAACGGCGTCAGGACGCCCATGCAGTGGAGCCCCGACAAAAACGGCGGCTTCTCGCGTGCGGAGCATCATCAGCTGTTCCTGCCGATGATCAGCCGCGGGCCGTACAGTTATGAGTTCGTCAACGTCGAAGACGCTGAGCGCAACTCGCATTCGCTGCTCAGCTTCACGAAGCGGTTGCTGGCACTTCGCAAACAGCACGCACGTGTTTTCGGCCGCGGGTCGATGACGATGATCCCCATCGAGAACCAGGCCGTGCTGGCGTTTGTGCGTGAGTACGAGGGAGACAAGATTCTGGTGCTCGCCAACATGTCTCGCTTCACGCAGTCGGTCATGCTTCCGGTGACGGAGGACCTGCAGGGGCTAACCCCAGTGGAGCTGTTCAGTCAGAACCCGTTTCCCGCCTTCAGCGACGAAGAATATCATCTGCTTCTGGCCCCCCACGGATTTCTCTGGATGGCGTTGGAGCCGGAAGAGGTCATTCAGAAGCGAAAAGGAGCCAAGGAATCCGGACTCACCTCCACGGTCGGACGCGACCTTCCGGTCATTAGCGTTCCCGAAGGTCTGGAGAACGTGCTGGTGAAGACGCTGGTCCAGAATCAGGGGATGGAGAAGTTTGAGGCGCTCCTGCCGGCCTTTCTGAGCGATCAGAGGTGGTTCGGGTCGCGAGGCGAGCTCATACGCAAGGTGCGGCTGGCCGATGCGGTTCGGCTGAAGGCTCATCCCGTTCCGATTTATATGTCGGTGTTGAATGTGGATGTGGACGGGCGGCACGACATGTACGCATTGCCGCTCGTGCTAACGCCGGAAGATGAAGCACAGACCATCCTCGACACGGCGCCTCACGCGGCCATCGCGTGGATCGAAACGCCTAAGTCGCGCGGGCTGCTTCACGACGCGGCCGTCCACGAGGACTTCTGGCTGAAGCTGTTCAGGTGGTGGCAGCGCGGCAGCCGCGGGCGGTCGCTCAAAGGACTCTACGTTGCCGATATGGACCGGCAGCTCGCCGGCGAAACGGTGTCGTCAGCGCGCGTGCTGTCGGGCGAGCAAAGCAATTCATCGGCGATCATCGACGATAAGTTCTTCGTCAAGCTCTACCGCCGGCTCGAAGTCGGGCTCAATCCCGAAACAGAAATGCTTGAGTACCTGACCGAGTCGGGCTTTCAGTTTGTGCCTGCACTGTACGGCAAGCTGTCATTCAGCCGCCCTCGTGAGCGCTACGCACTCGGCGTCGTGCAAGAGGCGCTATCTGTTGAGCAGGATGGATGGGATTACGCGCTCGACATTATCGGTCGTTTCCTCGACCGCGTGACCGAGCTCTCTCCCCCGGCCGACGAACTCCCGGTTTCGTATACGGATACCATTCCGACGAGGCTCGAAGAAGTTGCGCCCGAGATGGTGTCTCTGGCGAGCGTACTCGGCATCCGCACGGCGGAGTTGCACCTCGCGCTTTCTAAGGCGGAAGCCAGTGGGCTCACACCCGAGGATCCGACGCCCGACGACTTGCCGCAGCTTGTTGAGCGCGTTAAGAAGGAGATTGTCCGCACGAGAAAGTCGATCGAGGACGACTATCCGCAAGAATCACCGATCGATGACGAACTGTGGGACCGCGGACTTCGCTTCCTGGATGAAGTGGCTGAACTTGGCGTTCCCACATCCAAAATCAGGATCCACGGCGACTTTCACCTTGGCCAAGTCATCCTCTCCGACGGCGAGTACTACATCCTCGACTTCGAGGGAGAGCCGGCCCGGTCACTCGACGAACGCCGCCGCTGCGACTATGGCCTGCGCGATGTCGGCGGGATGCTGCGCTCGATTGAGTACGCCGCGCTATCGGCATGGCATCGTCGCGAGGAAGAAGACGAGGAGCTGAAGGAATGGGTTCGATACCTCGTCGAATGGTCGGAGGCAATCTTCCTTGACGGATACTTCAGCACGTCGGAAGAGGGGCCCTACGCGCAGCCCGATCACCTTCGGGATCCGCTTGTCTGGCTGTACCTGTTAGACAAGGCGCTGTACGAGGTCCGCTACGAGCTCAACAACCGGCCGTCGTGGGCGTGGCTTCCCCTCGACGGACTGCAGCGGATCTTACGGAGGCTGGAGCGCCTGGCACCGGAGCCCGAAGCAGAGGAGTGATCGCCGGTGCGTGCGATCATTCCGTGATGTCTCTATCCCCAACCCAACAGATACTCGACCTAGACGGTACGTAACTCATGTCCTGGCTAAATCAGGAGGAAATAGCCCGATGGGAGTCGGGAGAATACTTCAACAGCTACGAGCGTCTCGGGGCGCATCCGGCTAAAGGCGGTACCTGGTTCACTGTCTGGGCGCCGCATGCCGAGCATGTGCGGGTGTTCGGTGAGTTCAACGACTGGGATCCCACACGCAGTCCGCTTGAACGAGTGGGCGGCGGACTCTGGTCGGCCTTCGTCAAGGGTGCCCGCCCGGGGATGCATTATAAGTTTCGCATTGAGCGTGGCGCCTACGTCGCCGACAAGGCCGATCCGTATGCATTTGCGCTCGAACCCCCGGCCCAACACGGATCCGGCGCCGCCGGCTTGGCCGGCATCATCGTCGATCGTGCCTTCGACTGGTCTGACGATGAATGGATGCGGACGCGCAAAGGGCCGGAATCGCTGAACGCACCCGTCTCTGCGTATGAGGTACACCTCGGCTCGTGGATGAAGAAGCCGGATGGCTACTCGCTGAGCTACCGTGAGATTGCCGAGCCGCTGGCCGATCACGTGGAGAAACTCGGCTTCACGCACGTCGAGCTGATGCCGGTCATGGAGCACCCGTACTACGGCTCCTGGGGTTATCAGGTCGTTGGCTACTATGCGCCAACGTTCCGCTTCGGCTCCCCATCCGACCTAAAGTACCTGATCAACTATTTGCACGCGCGTGGCATCGGCGTCTTGCTCGACTGGGTGCCGGCCCACTTCGCCACCGACCCGCAAGGCCTCGTCTTCTTCGACGGTTCGACGTTGTTCGAGTACGACGATCCGCAGATGCGCTACCACCCCGACTGGGGAACGTACGTCTTCGACTACAACAAGCCGGGCGTCCGGAATTTCCTCATATCCAACGCCCTTTACTGGCTGAAGGAGTTCCATATCGACGGCCTGCGCTTCGATGCCGTGGCCTCGATGCTCTACCGCGACTACTCGCGCGGATCTCAGTGGTCGCCCAACATGTTCGGCGGGCGCGAGAACCTCGAGGCCATCGATTTCCTCAAGCGGGTCAACGAAGTCGCGTTCTCCGAAGTACCGGGCGTGATGATGATCGCTGAGGAGTCGACCGCCTGGCCAGGCGTTTCGAAGCCCACGTACGACCACGGGCTGGGCTTCCTGTTCAAATGGAATATGGGATGGATGCACGACACGCTGACGTACTTCAGCAACGATCCCATCCACCGAAAATACCATCACGACGACCTCACCTTCCCCTTCGTCTACGCGTTCTCGGAGCATTTCAAGCTGCCGCTGTCGCACGATGAAGTCGTTCACGGCAAGGGCTCACTGTGGGGCAAGATGCCGGGAGACGACTGGCAGAAGGCGGCCAACCTGAGGCTGCTCTACGCGCACATGGTTGGCTCGCCAGGTAAGAAGCTGCTATTCATGGGCGGCGAGTTCGGCCAACATTCGGAGTGGAATCATGACGGGAGTCTGGAGTGGGAGCGGCTCGACCAACCGCTACATCGCGGACTCATGACGTGGGTGTCTGACCTCTTCCATCTCTATAAAGATCATCCGGCGCTGTGGGATGACTCGCCGGAAGGATTTCAGTGGATGGATTTTGGCGACCGCGACAACAGCACCGGCTGCTTTATGCGGAAGTCGGGCGACAAGCGCCTGATTTTCGTCGGCAACTTTACGCCCGTTCCGCGCGAAAACTACCGCATCGGCGTGCCGAAAGAAGGCACGTGGAACGAGCGTCTGAACAGCGATGCCGATGTGTACGGTGGCAGCGGCATGGGCAACTTCGGCCAGATCGAGTCGACGCCCGTGCCTTATCACGGGATGGCACACTCGCTCGTCTTGACGCTTCCGCCACTCGCGATGCTCGTCCTGGAGTACGGCGGTTGACGTTGTAGAATCCTCACCTCCCTCTCGCATTGACCAAGCCGGAACCATCCCTCTACAAAACACTCGCACGGATCGTCTTTCTGACGGCCGGCGTGGTGGTGCTGCTCTGGTTCATGCGGCAGATCGAGACGGTGCTGCTGGCGTCGGTGCTGTCGCTCATCCTCGCTGTTGCCCTTAGCGCGCCGGTGGGATGGCTGGAGGCGCGAGGGGTATCTCGGGGACTGGCGACGGCCATCTCTGCGGTCGCCGTTCTCGCGATCGCCGGTGTGGCCGGATGGCTCGTCGTGCCCCGGCTTGCGGCTGAGATCCCGACGATGATTGAGCAGGTGCCGGAGCTGGTGAATAACCTTTCGCAGCAGA
>CAZRTY010000056.1:0-6356 GCA_964603055.1 uncultured Rhodothermales bacterium
TATGCGTGCCCGATCGGCGCGAGCTGATGGCGGCGCTGCGCGGTTCGATCGTGAGGATGAGCCAGTGTCTGGGCGACCGCATCGAACGAAACCGCCGTTTGATTACCGCGATCCTCGACTCCCGGGCAATGCACCGGCCGGAAGTTCGCCTCCGCCAATCCGTTCAGCGGATCGACGACCTGCAGAACAGGGTTGACCGGTCGCTACGCGCCGTTGTTGAGCGTCGACGGACCAAGCTCGAGGGCTGCGACCGGCAGCTTTCGCTATTGAACCCTGCCCGACCGATGGAGCGCGGGTACGTCCGTGTAGAACGAAACGGGACGATCGTCAAACGAGCAGCTGATCTCGACGCCGGCGATGACGTCAACCTGCGCTTCGTCGACGGTGCGCGCACGGCCACGATCAAGGAATGACGACGCCGGTTACAACTGCCTGTTCTGCACCCAGAGCACGCTGCGCTTGACGAGCTCCGGCGTTGAGCCGATCGCCAGCTTCTCCTTGATGCGCCCGCGATGTGACTCCACGGTCTTCGGGCTGATGTGCAGCGCCTCGGCGACCTCACGTGTGGACTGACCGCGCCCGAACATCTCGAACACCTCGAGCTCACGGTCGGTGAGGTGCTCGATGGCGGGGCCATCACGGCCGCTGCGCCTCGAGAATCGGAGGAGCATCCGCGTGCTCATCGACTCGCTCAGGTAGAGACCACCCTCCAGCACGCGCCGAATGGCCTCGACCACAACAGTATCCACCTCTCGCTTCATGATGAAGCCGCGGGCCCCGGCTTTAAGGGCACGCTCTGCGTAGAACGTTTCCTCATGCGTCGCCACAATTAAGACCGGAATCCGGGGCATCTCCGCTTGCAGTCTCTTCGTAAACTCGATGCCGTTCATCCCCTGCAGCGCAATGTCGGCGATGACCAGATCGGGCCGGCAGGTTCGGATTGCGGGAAGGGCATCCTCCGCATTTCCGGCCTCGCCGCAGATCTCAAGGTCGCACTCCTGTTCGAGCAGGTACGCGTATCCGCGGCGCATTAGCGGATGATCGTCCACAATGAAGATGCGCTTGGCGACGCTGCTCGAGGAGTCGTGAGCGCCGTTCGACGAATCACCTGATCTTCGTTGTCCGGATGTAGCCGAGCCGACTGCGACGGACTCGCCCGTGTACACAACCTCGTTCATGCGTCTGCGGAGTCATGCCGGCGCGTGGTGTGCGGTGTTCGCAGGCCGGTAGTTGCGGGCCGAAGACATCGTTAACCTACTTCTGCGTATCTTGCAAAGTTGTAGGGAAAAAGACTATCGCCATGTAGGGTGGAACAGCACGCTGAGTTAACCTTACCCTAAGACGGCGAACATTGCGTCGCGGCGCAACGAGCAAGGCTTGAATTTCAAAGCCCCACCCCGTAGCCTTGGGCGGGAGCGTAATTTTGTATGACTCGATGTCAGAGATAACACTCGAGATAACGCCAAGCGCTCGGCTTGACGTCATCGATGTAAATCGGCGCATCGCCGAGTTTAGCGAGGGATTCGCTTCGAAGTTCAGCCATGGACTGTATTGTTCTTATCACACCACGGCCGGTTACCTCGAAGACAGTCTTCTCAAGAGGCTGAATAACCAGCCCGAATCGATTGAGGCTTTCTGCCGTTCGTTTCGTCACGTCTTCCCCCCGGGGGCGGATTATGAGCATGATAAGCTCGATCTGCGTACGGAGTTGACAGAGGAAGAGCGCCGGAACGAGCCCAAAAACGCGGACTCGCACCTTACGTTTATCGGCGCCGGGCTCGAGAACTGCGTCGTCTATCCAATCGATGCAGCCCGTCCAGCCTACTTCATCGATCTGGATGGCGTCAACGGGAGTCTGCGCCGGACCCGGCGGACGACGGTCATTGGCTACAACCGTGAGGCTCGCGCCGCCACGTTCAAGCTCGACGTGCCGATGGCGAACCATGCCATCAGTTCGGTGAGTTTCCATGACCAGAAACTCGGTCTGCTCGAGGAGATCAACGAAATGATCGCGCGCCTGGGTGTAGTGAAGGGGCGCGTAGAGATTACGCTCGACGAAGATGAGCGCAAGGCCGGCCTCACGGTGAATGAATACGAGACGCTGCTGATGCGCCACGACCTGGCGGAAGTTTTGGGGGATCCGCTGCGGTTTATGAAAGAGAAGGGCCGCAACATGCTGCGCGACCCGAAGGCGATTCCTGGGAAAGCGAAGAATTACGCGAAGTACGATCTGCCGCAGGTGCTGAACGAGATGTTCGACACGCTGGGGATGAATCACTCGCTCGTTGAGCGGGTGGTAGATCGTCTGATGGCGATGCCGGCTGAGCGATTCTTTCGCATGAAGCGCTCGGTGACGCTTCTGGTGAATGGCTCCGACGGTTCATCGCCCGGGCGCATCGTCCACGGCAAGTATCAGAGCCCGATCCTGGTTCAGTGGGCGAAGCCGGACGGCGGCAGGCGGCAGGTCAACGTGACGATCACCGCACTGGAATAACCACCGCATTGGAATAACAAAGAAGGCGCCCCGACGATAGCGAGGCGCCTTTCTTTTTGGCTCATCTCTGATCCCGGTAATCGGGATTAAATGAGGGATCGTGACTGACCGCCGTCGACGTTGATGCTGGCGCCGGTGACCAGGCTGGATCGGTCGGATGCGAGGAATGCGACGACGTCGGCCACTTCTTCCGCCGAGCCGAAGCGTCCCAGCGGAATATTAGCCGCCACGAATTCCTTCATGCCGTCGGGATCCTGCTTCACGCGGCGGTCCCAACTGCCACCGGGGAAGCGTATCGAGCCCGGCGCCACGGTATTCACGCGGATCCCCTCGCCGGCGAGTTCCAGTGCCATGATCTTCGCAGCGCTGATCTGAGCCGACTTGGTCGTGTTGTACATCGACAGACCCGGACCACCGGCCTCGCGGCCAAAGATCGACGAGATGAAGATGATGGAGCCTCCACCACCAGACTCGCGCATGAGTGGTATCGCCGCACGTGTGGCACGGAAGTGCCCCAGCAGATTCAACTGAAGGAGGTCGCCCCACTCCTCGTCCGTCGTCTCTTCGAACGGCTTCCTGAGGTTGCCTCCAGCGTTGTTGACCAGAACATCGAGCCGACCAAAGAAGTCGGCGGCGGCTTCGACAAACTCGCTTGCCTCGTTCTCCCTGGTGACGTCAATCACGCGGCTGAAGACACCGCGGCCCGTCGCCTCCGTGATTTCGCGTGATGTTGCGTCGAGGTCTTCCTTCGTCCTGCCACAAATTGCTACATCGCAGCCCTCGGCCGCCAGCGTCATCGCGATGGCCTTCCCTATTCCGCGGCTACCGCCCGATACGACGGCGACCTTATCGTTAAGCTTGAGATCCATTTACCTTACGTCAACTGATGTGTAGGAGCCTCAATCTACAAATTAGCGCCCTCACCGACCCCAGGATCCCGGCATGGTGTGAGCCGTTAACAAGCGCCTTCCAACATCCTGCTCAACACGAGGCCTGATTAACCCCGGCTATGACAACGTCAGATACACACGTAACGCCGAACGAGCTGTCGTTCGAACACGCCATTGGTCGACTCGAAGACATCGTCGGCGCGCTCGAGAACGATGAACTTGACCTCGAATCGTCGCTCAAGGCTTACGAGGAGGGCGTACAGCTCGCGAAGGTCTGCATGGCGAAATTGGAGAAAGCAGAATTACGTATCGAAGAGCTGAAGATTGACGATGCCTGATACTCACGGACCCGCCACGGCAACCAGTTTCCTCGAATCCCTGCCCGACGACTCACGGGTGTGGATTTACGGCATCGACCGCGACCTTTCAGACGGTGAGGTGGCTCGGATTACTGACGAACTCGAAGCTTTCTTCTCCGACTGGTCGTCCCACGGGCGCCACGTGTCGGGAGAGGCTGCAGTCGTTGACAATCGGTTCGTCGTGATCGGCGCCCACATCCCGTCAGGAGATATTTCGGGATGCGGCATCGACAAGTCCATTCGCGTGCTGAAGTCGCTATCCGACGAGATCGGTTTTGGATGGGATACATCGCTGAACGTTTTTTACGCCGCCGACGATGGCGTGCAGATGGCGAGCCGGGCAGAGTTTCGCCAAGCTGCTGCCGACAAGTCCGTCTCGGGATCCACGCCAGTCTATGATCTCACAGCGCAGACGCTCGGAGATCTACGCCAGGCCGGCCTCTTACGCCCGGCCTCAGAAAGCTGGCATGGCGGGGCGTTTAAGCTTGTATAAATAGGCCGGGGGAGTAACCATTCCGGTAATCTGCAGGCCTGCATTGTTATTACAGAAACTCAGCCGATATCTCATTCGTGAGTCGGCAAATCATTTCCTCAGGCAATACCGATCCGTACCGTGCTTATAAGCTTCCGTTACTTGACCGTCGGCGCCCTCGTCTGGCTGTTTGCGATTGGATTGACGCATGTGGCAATCGGACAGGGCTTTATCAATCAGACCGAAATCGAGGCGGTTCTGACGGATTACCAAGGCGACCTCGAAGAGCTGCCGGAAGTCTATTACGATTACTTCGTACTCGATAACAGTCGCGGCAATAGCGTCCTGGCCCGGAACGCGATGTATCACTTCATCGGTGAGGGAGACATGGACCTCGGCATGCGCCGATCCAAGCTTGTCGAGCTGTTGAACCGTGTCTTGTTGCAGGAGCTCTCGGTAGGCGATACGCTCGTGGTGCCGACCGACTTCGAGCTTGACTTCCGCGCGTACTCGCCCTTCCCTCGCTACTACGCAGGTGCGCGGGATCTCGACAAGCTGTTCATCATCGACAAGAGCGTGCAGGCCTGGGCCGCATACGAATACGGTCGTCTGGAGCGATGGGGTGTCGTAAATACCGGCGCCGAAGAGTATCCGACGCCGAACGGCCGGTTCAATTTTAACTGGAAGGAAGAGTACCGCGTCTCATCGCTGAGTCCGCCGGACGAGCCCTGGGAGATGTACTGGGTGTTTAACTTCCACGATGCGCGCGGCATACACATCCATCAGTATGCCTTCCCCACTGGCGGACCTACCAGCCGCGGATGTGTGCGTCTTATCGACACGGATGCGCGCTGGATTTACGACTGGGCCGATGCCTGGGAGACGTCCACTGGCACCGTCAACGTGAACTCGCGCACGGGTCGCATCATCAGGCCAGGCACGATGGTGTTGGTGACCGGCGATGACCCCGAAGGTCATCCTCACCCGTTCGATTACAAGAAGCGGTATCCGATCCTCAAGCAGATTGAGCTCCCGTCAAATCCATGGGAGGTTGAGCCGGGCACACCGCAGCAGACTCATTTCGACCGCTTGCGCGCCTCCCGCTAAATCGCTCGGGAGGACACAGCCGGAAGCGGGATACCGCCGCTACCTCAGCGGATCCGGGAGAGGATGCGGCTGAACCGCGGCATCCCTCGCTGGGCATCCCATGAGAAGTAGATGAGCAACGCCTTGCCGACCACGTGATTCATGGGCACGAAGCCCCAGAATCGGCTGTCTTCGGAATTGTCGCGGTTATCGCCCATCACAAAGAAATAGTCCTGGGTGAAGACGTACTCCTGAGCGGGTGAGCCGTTGATGATGAAGGCGCCTTCGGCATTCCGCGTGACGTTCACGCCTTCATACTGCTCGATGACATCCCCGAAAAACTGCCAGGTGGAGTCGTTCAGTACGACGCTCTGGCCGCGCGCCGGGATCTGTACAGGACCGTAGTTATCGGGCGTGTACCCCATGCCGGCGGGGAACATGAGATCGCTATAGCCCACGTTGCCGGGTGCCAGATACGGGTCGACGCGTTCAACCCACGCCCACTGCCGGATCTCCTCCACCGCCTCCTCCGTGGCCACGATGCGGACGATCGCCGGATCGGACGTCTGTCGCGTCTCGGTCACACCAATCGCTTCGAGCGCGGCCGTCGACAGCCGTACGCGCGCATCACGCTTGACGACGTCCCAGTTCTGCTGCATGCCCGGCCGCAGCGGCAGCGACTCTCCATCCACGTGGATGACTTTGTTCTGGATGGACAGCTCCTCCCCCGGCAGACCGACGACGCGTTTGATGTAATGCATCTTGCGGTCGATGGGCTTGTCTTCGGGCGGATAGTTAAAGACGATATTATCGCCACGATCGACCGACGAAAAGCCGGGAAGCCGTGTGAACGGGATCTGCACGCCCGGCAAATACACCTGCGTAAAGGGGATACCGATGCTGATAGGCGTGCGAGTGCCGTAGTTGACCTTCGAGACGAAGAGGTAATCCCCCACCATCAGGTTCTTCTCCATCGACGGCGTCGGGATGCGGAAGAGGTCGAAGAACAGCGTCCGCACGATGAGCATGATGATGAGCGCAAACAACAGCGCATC
>CAZRTY010000056.1:6456-10679 GCA_964603055.1 uncultured Rhodothermales bacterium
TCCTTTTTCCGAGCTCGCGCCTTACGCGACTTCTTGTTTGAGCTGCTAAGGGCTGACTTAACCAACTTTCTCCAGGTTGAATGGCCTCAACGGAGCATCTCCGGGCTCGGACGGCCAAGGTCGAGATTTGGACGCGCGATGCGCCTCAGAACGAATCGAAATCCGTTGTAGCCTGTAACGTACCACCGGCCGTCGGCTTCGTTGTAATAGTAATCGGCAAAATGCCGGCGACGCTCGATCGCCGTAACTCTCCGTGAGAAGAACTGCTTTAAATCCGGCAGAAGCTCGCGGTATTGTGCGTGAGTTGCAAACACCAGGCCTCGTTCGAACGGCCCGTTCACGTCCATCACGATGAGCGGGATCGTGTCATTGACGAGGAACCAGTATTCGAACTGGATATGCTCCTGGTTTCGCTGCGAGGTCTGGTAATCTCCGAGAAGAACGGTTGGCGTACCGTAGGCATGCTCCATCCGCGCCCGCAGTTCAATCGTCAGCGAGGTATCCATCGGCGCAATCTTGTTGCTGCCAAGATATGATCTCGGGATGCGGGCGAACCGGTCTTCGTACACCGGCCGCTCGAGTCGACGGACCGCCGTCATCGAACTGATGTCCACGAGGGGAATGTTGACCGGACGTCGTTCGAGCAGCGGCGCCAGATCGAGCTTCCAGCGGATTGAGTCGGAGTCGGACACCAGGTGATCGGCCTTCATCGGCTCGACTCGCATGCCGCGGCGCTCGAGGATGCGTTCGGCATTCTCCCTGAACCAGAGCTGCCGATAATACTCAGCGAGATCTTGTGCGGACGCCGCCTCCGCTCCCCAACTAACAATAACCACCAGCAGTGCCGCCAGATAGCGCGCGGCACGGGGCATTGCAGACAAACATCCTCTGCTCATCATGCACCGGCGTCAGTCATCCACGGAGAGGACAGCGAGGAACGCCTCCTGTGGCACTTCAACACGACCGACCTGCTTCATCCGCTTCTTCCCTTCCTTTTGCTTCTCGAGCAGTTTTCTCTTCCGTGAGATATCACCACCATAACACTTGGCGGTCACGTCTTTTCTGAGTGCCTTCACGGTCTCGCGAGCGATGATACGAGAGCCGATGGATGCCTGGAGCGCGACGTCGAACATCTGCCGCGGGATGAGTTCGCGAAGCTTCTGCGTCAGCTTCCTCCCCATCTCATAGGCTTTATCCCGGTGCACGATCGTTGAAAGCGCGTCGACGGGCTCGCCGTTGATCATGATGTCGAGCCTCACCAGCGCACTCGCACGATAGTCGGTAAACTCATAATCGAACGACGCATAACCACGACTTACGCTCTTGAGCCGGTCGTAAAAGTCGAAGACAATCTCGGCAAGCGGCAACTCGTACTGCAAGCTGACGCGCTCGGTATCGAGGTACTGCGTGTTGAGGTAAATGCCGCGCCGGTCCTGGCAGAGATGCATCAGATTACCGATGTACTCTGTCGGTGTGATGATCTCGGCTTTGACATACGGCTCGCGCATGGCCTCGATCTTGCCCGGCTCCGGCATATCGTTCGGGTTGTCGACGATGACGACCTCCCCCGCGTGCAGGTCGACCTCGTACTTCACGTTTGGGACGGTCGTGATGATGTCGAGCCCGAACTCGCGGTCGAGTCGTTCCTGGATGATCTCCATGTGAAGGAGGCCGAGGAAGCCCACGCGAAAACCGAAGCCCAATGCAGCCGACGTCTCCGGCTCGAATGTGAGGGATGCATCGTTGAGCTGGAGCTTGTCGAGCGAGGCGCGGAGGTCGTCGAATTGCTCGGATTCTGTGGGATAGACGCCCGAGAACACCATCGGCTTCACTTCGCGGAAGCCCCGGATTGGCTCGGTGGCACCATTACGGACGTGCGTGATGGTATCGCCCACGCGAGTATCCTGCACTTCCTTGACCGAGCCGATGATGTAGCCTACATCGCCCGCCTGCAGCTCTTCGACCGGCTGCATCGTCAACTTGAGGACGCCGATTTCCTCGGCATCGTACTCCTTGCCGTTCGACATGAACCGCATGGAATCGCCCTTGCGAAGCGTGCCGTCGAAGATGCGGGTGTAGACGATTGAGCCGCGGTACTGATTAAAGATGGAGTCGAAGATGAGCGCTTTGAGCGGCTTCTCCGGATCGCCTTTCGGCGCGGGGATCCGTTTCACGATGTGCTCCAGCAATACATCCACTCCCTCCCCCGTCTTGCCACTAATGCGCAGGATGTCCTCGGCGGCGTCGCCAATCAGATCCTCAATCGACTGCGCTACCGTATCCGGCCGGGCACCGGGCAGATCGACCTTATTGAGAACGGGGATGATCTCGAGATCGTGATTCAGCGCGAGATAAAGGTTCGAGATCGTCTGTGCTTCAATGCCTTGCGCAGCGTCTACAACGAGGATCGCACCTTCGCAGGCCTTCAGCGCGCGCGACACTTCGTACGTGAAGTCGACATGGCCGGGGGTGTCAATCAGGTTAAAGGTGTATTCCTGACCATCGGATGCCTTGTAGTTCATCCGAATGGCGTGGCTCTTGATCGTGATACCACGCTCACGCTCGAGGTCCATGCTGTCGAGGACCTGATTCTGCAGCTCACGCTGCGTCAGCGTGCCCGTCCACTCAAGCAACCGATCGGCCAGCGTGCTCTTGCCATGATCGATGTGCGCGATGATGCAGAAGTTGCGTATCTGGTTGCGAGCGCTGGGCATCGATTGGACTTAAAGTGATGTCGTACTAAAGGTGTGGAGCTGTAATCCGGCCGTTTCTGCGCGGTTCCGGCAAGAAACAGCCGATACCGGCGTCGTCGCGTATGTAGGCCGACTCAGGACTTGACTTCTTCGTCGGGCGCCGGTCTGACGACGGTCGTGGCCGGATCACGATCCGAAACGTCGTCTTCAATCACCGACATAGCCGGCTGATCGGCCGTTGCCGAGGCCTCGGATAGTTCCTCTTCTCTATCCGCAGCACGAGAGTATATCTGCTGGCAGATTAAGACACCGACGATTCCGACGACAATCGCCATATCAGCGACGTTCCATATCGGAAACAGAGCGATGTAACTACCGCCAAAGAAGGGCACACCCTCCGCCACGTATCCGCGCCACAAGTCGACGTGGATGAAGTCGACCACGCGGCCAACGAATAATCCGTCATACCCGTATATCACGCCGTAGAAGACGCGGTCGATGATATTGCCGAGCGCGCCGCCGAGGATCAGCGCAAGGCTGATTCGGTACGGCGCCGGGCTTTTCCGGACGCTGACGAAGTAGCCGATGATGAGCGCGGTCGCGGCAAGCGATAGGAACGTCACCAGCGACCGTGGGCCGAAGGTGATGCCGAACGCCATGCCCGGATTTTCCGTGAACGTCAGCCGCAACCAGTCTCCGACGACGGGGATAGACTGCCCCAGGTACATTGTGCGAACCACAATGACCTTCGTCAGCTGGTCGATGAGCACCACCACGGCGGTGATCCAGAGGACTCTCATATACTACTTCTACGATGAAAGCCGACGCCGTCCGAGGAAGGTGCCCGCCGCCGTTCCTTATCGCTTCTGCTTAAGCTTCGCCTCGATCGAGATCTCCGTGTGAGGCACGGCCTCGAGTCTCTCTTTCGCAATCGGCTTACCCGTGACTTTGCAGACGCCGTATGTCTTGTTATCGATGCGGTCAATGGCGCGGTCGAGATAGCCGACATATTTCTGCTGACGCGCGATCATGAGGTACAGCTTCTCGCGCTCCATGGCGTCGGTACCTGCATCGGCCATATGGAAGCTGTAGGCCGTGTCATTCTCCGCTTGTTCACGTGCGTCCTCGAGCTGCGCGCGCATCTGCTCGATGTCTTCGTGCGCGGATGTGCGGCGCTCCTCGATCAGACCTCTGAAATACTCGAGCTCTTCGTCGTTGAACGGAGTCTTCTTCTGGACCTCATCCTGCGGAGAAACACCCTCGGTGCCCTCGGCAGTCGAGTCTGAATGGATTGGAACCGATACCAGATCTGATTCTATGCGGTCGGCTTTCTTAGCTGCCATAATTACAGAGTCTATAATCGTTAAGCGAAGGCCCGATACTGACCGGCGTGCCGGGAAAAAAGCCCTAAACCACGCGCTGCACAGCGAGCGTAATCGTCTCCTCACCGATGGTGTACGACTCGACTACATCACCCTTCGGCTCGGGAGTCTGTATCAACTCGACGGCAAGGGTCTCGTTCCTGACCCA
>CAZRTY010000057.1:0-6677 GCA_964603055.1 uncultured Rhodothermales bacterium
AGCCGAGAGTATACGGCGAAGTTTCTTCCAACAGCGTGGCGTCGTCCGTAGATTGCGATGGTTTCACTTTAGACGAGTACGTGGTGGCACAGATCATAGACGGAAAGGCAATCGCAGCGGAGGTCCGGGCGGACGTCCGCTCTGACGTCGACGCATGGGCGGCTAAAGGGAATCGACCGCCGTTCTTGAGTGTCGTTCTGGTGGGCGAAGACCCGGCGTCGGCATCGTATGTGCGCGGCAAGACCACGGCCGCAGCGGAGGCCGGCATCGGTAGCGAGACGCTGCGGTACGACGCCTCGATCTCGCAAAACGAACTGCTGGAGATCCTCCAGGAGCTGAATGCGAACGACAACGTCGACGGCATCCTTGTTCAGCTGCCGCTACCGTCTCAGATCGACGAGGCCGAGATCATCCGGGCAATCGATCCGGATAAGGATGTCGACGGATTCCACCCGGTGAACGCGGGCCGCCTGTTGCTCGGGATGCAAGGTTTTGCGCCGGCAACGCCGTCGGGAATTGTGGAGCTGCTCCGGAGATCGGGCGTGGAGACGAGCGGCGCAAATGCCGTGATCGTCGGCCGGTCGAACATCGTGGGCAAGCCGCTCGCCAATTTGCTGATGCAGAAAGGTCTCGATGCCACGGTGACGGTTTGCCACAGCCGGACGAAGAATCTGAGTGAGATCACGCGTCAAGCAGATATCCTCGTCGCAGCGATCGGCGTACCGCAGTTCATCAAGGGTGATATGGTGAAGGAGGGTGCGGCGGTGATCGACGTTGGCGTAAACCGCGTCGATGATGCCTCGCGTGAACGCGGCTATCGTCTTGTGGGGGATGTGGAGTTCGACGCGGCGGCGAAAGTTGCGCGATGGATCACGCCGGTGCCGGGAGGCGTCGGGCCGATGACGATTGCAATGCTGATGAAGAACACGTTGCAGGCTGCGGTGCAGAACGCCGAGCGGCGATAAGTACGTGCCGGTGATTGCAAGCGGTCGTTTCGTGCGTCCGAAGTTGTAGGCGCAAGAGCGACTGGCCAAGGCGCAAGCCATCGGCGTCCCGGCGCACAACAGTGAACCTTGGCGAGGCCGCACCCGGCTCCCCAAAAATCCTGCGACGTAACAGACGCACCGCGGCTTGCGAATTATACTTCAGCGCACGCCCCGCTATCCGATCAAGCGGCGTCCTCCAGCGCTCGCCCGCGAACTTGTCACTACATACCACGACCTCCATCCGTGAGTTATAGAATGAACCGGCTTCCCTTCATCGTACCGGCACTAATTGTGACGCTACTCGCGCTTGGCGCTTGCGGCGGCGACAGCGCGCCGACGGACGACGAGCCCGCGGCGGCGTTGCCCCAGGAGCGGGTGGATACGCTCGACATTGAAGGGCAGCGCGAGCCTGTGCGGCTGCAGTTGTACAGCCATGAGGAACTGCCCGCATCATTCTATTATCCGGTTGGCGACTTCGACCCCGAGCTCGTGCCGTCGCCTGTTGGCTACGGCGTGCATTTCACCGCAACGTTCGGCGGCGTGCGTGCCGAAGAGGCGTCGATGCGCTTTTTCTTCCCGGCGGCTGGAACGCCGCTCAATAATCCGAACGAGCTGCGCACGCTTGTCGAAGAACCTGGCGGCATCGCCGAGATCGAGGGCATCATCCTGGGCGAAGAGCGGCCGGCAACGGCATGTGAGCCGCTCGAATATTGCCGCAACATCGCGCCGTCGACCGATCTGACGGGCTATATCGGCCTTGGTAACCACGAGAACCAGTGGTATCTGGTGATCATCGCCTACCCGGCTGAGTTTGGAGACGGATTTGCGCCCCGCTCCCAGTTGCTGTTGGATCGAATGGTATGGTCGCAGTAACTCGCGCGCGGCCACGCCCGAGGCACCGCTTCATGATTTCTTCGTTTTTATAGGCTGCCATAATTAAAAAGCGCTTACAAGGCAACAGCGTGTGCCCTGCTTGAGGCCGCTGGCCGGCACGAGAGTCGGCCTCTTCGTTGACTTAGGCTATGGGAAGCCGTATCGTTATGACTATGAATTTCGCACGTGCCAATAATGCCCCCGTTAACGTCCTTCGTCTCCGACGAGTCCGACGTAGCATTTTCTTTGCTCCGATGGGTGGGCGTGCACACGCGAGTTGCGGATAGCCAGGCAGAAATTATCCAGGCATTCGCCGAGTTGAAGAGCGCTGATTCCCTCCGGAGTTGGCGCTTTCGTTGTTTTATGGAGTCACGTTTTTCGATCCACGGCCCTCTGAATCCCACCCAATCCTGATGTCCATCGTACTCGCGTATAGCGGCGGCCTCGACACTTCGTTTTGTGTGCCGTATCTCAAAGAAACCTACGGCCAGACCGTGATCACGGTCACCGTCAACACCGGTGGCATTCGTCCGGAAGACGAGCAGCAGCTGCAGGAGCGTTCTCGAGAGCTCGGCGCCGAGAAGCATGTTACGATCGACGGCCGCTCGCGGCTTTTCGATACGGTGCTGTCGTACCTGATTAAGGGGAATGTGAGGCGCGGCGGCGTGTATCCGCTCTGCGTTGGACCCGAACGGGTGACGCAGGCCGAGCTTCTGGTGGAAGCTGCGCGCGAACTGGGCGCGACGACGATTGCGCATGGTTCGACGGGCGCCGGGAATGATCAGGTCCGGTTCGATGTGGCGCTGCGGCACCTGGCTTCTGACTTCGAGATTATCGCGCCGATCCGGGCGCTCGGTCTAACACGTGAAGCGGCGTCGGCGTATCTGATCGAGCGCGGCTTCGACGTGCCGTCGAAAACGACGGATTACTCGATCAACAGTGGACTCTGGGGCACGACGATTGGCGGCAAGGAGTCGCACGATCCCGCGAAAATGCTGCCGTCGGAGGCCTTTACGTTTACCGTGGACCCTGAGCTTGCGCCGGATGAAGGTGCAACGCTCGAGATTGGCTTTGAGAACGGTGTGCCGGCGACGCTCGATGGCCGCCCGCTCGACCCCGTCGCGCTCATCGAGTATCTGAACGACTTTGCGGGTGGGCACGGCGTGGGGCGTGATATCCACGTAGGCGACACGATCCTCGGCATCAAAGGGCGCATCGGGTTCGAAGCTCCCGCAGCCGAAGTACTATTGACGGCGCATCGAGAGCTCGAAAAGCTCGTCTTGACGCGCTGGCAATTATTCCAGAAAAGCCACCTCGCCGATTTTTACGGCATGCTCTTGCACGAGGGTCAGTACTTCGACCCGGTGATGCGCGATATCGAGGCGTTCCTCGATAGCTCACAGGACGCCGTCACCGGATTGGTCAAGCTCCGGCTATTCAAAGGCTCGGTCCAGGTTGTCGGCTGCACGAGCCCGAACTCGATGTTCAACGCCCATGTAGCAACCTACGGCGAGGAGAACTCGATGTGGGATGGGCGCGACGCCGAGGGCTTCAGCCGCATTTACGGACTCCAGGGCACGCTTGCCGGCCGTGCTCGCAATCACCACTCAGCACCTCAAACCAGCGAATCAGCATGACAGGCATGGATCAGGTTACGATCGACTACGTGGCCTCGAGCGCAGGACCCTGCGGACTCGGCAACAACGTCGTCGTTACGCCCTACCTCGTTGCAGAAGAAGGTTACTGCGTGGTGGTGCGGGCGCTCGCAGATAAGGAAGTCTACAATCAGATTGAGAAAGCGGACGGCGAGTTTGTGACCATCCGCAAAGGCGATGTCTTTGTAGGCGCCCTCGGCGAACGTCAGGCGCTCAAAGGATATAGCGGCCGAATCCCGCGCCGCGTGGCACGCGAAGACACGCTGCAAGTGCTGAACATGGGCGGCATCATCGGCCTGTGCTCATCGGATCACCCCGAGCTGGGCATGCCGCTCGACGTCGAAGTGATTGGGGCGGTGATGGTGGAGTCGGAAGGAACGCTCCGCCACGCGCGCATCCAGGATCATGCGCTCGAGCCGGTTTTTGCGCTGCCGAGTTCGGCGCCGCTGATTATGATCAGTGGCACGGCGATGAACACCGGAAAGACCTTTGCTGCAGCAGAGATCGTGCGAGGCCTAACGGATGCGGGCCTGAAGATTGCTGCCGCCAAGCTGACGGGTGCCGCACTCATGCGGGATGTGCGCGCAATGAAGGAGTATGGCGCCTCGCAGGTTGCCTCGTTCATCGACGCGGGCGTTGTCTCGTCCACCGGCAAAGACATTACGCCGCTTGCGAAAGCGATCATCACGCACCTGAACGAAGGCGCGCCGGATGCGATCGTGCTCGAACTCGGCGACGGATTCATTGGCTACTACGGCGTGGATGACCTGCTGCTCGACAAAGAGCTGCAGCGCTTCACCTGCGCGCATATCGTGGCGGCAGCCGACCTCGCCGGCGCCTGGGCGGCCGACTACACCTTCCGGCACCGCTATCAGGCGGGCATCACGGCGCTCACCGGCCCGGTTACCGACAACCTCGTTGGTAAGCAGTACATCGAGAAGTCGATTGGTGTGGCCGCGCTCAACGCCCGCGCCGACACGGAGAGGCTTATCAAGATCGTGCATCATTCGATCGGGCTTCCGTCGCGTGTCTCCGCTCTCGGCGCCGGCCAACCTATCGGAATGGTGATCTAAAGCCGATGCCTGAGACTTCCCAGAAGTACCGCGCCGCACTCCTTCACGGAGCGGGCTATGCGGGACGCGAGCTGATCCGCCTCCTCGCGCATCATCCGTACGCCGAACTCGTCCAGGTAACGAGCCGCTCGCACGCCGGCGAACCATACTGGAAAGCACATCCACCATTGCGTGGTATCGCCGAAGGCACGTTCGCCGAGTCCTTCACCGAGACCGCGGTCGATGTCGTCTTTATCGCGGCCGAGCATCGGCAAGGCGCCGGCGCCGTAGACGCATTGCTCGCGGCTGGCTACGAGGGCGCAATTGTCGACCTCAGCGCCGACTTCCGGCTACGCGACGTCGCCACATATGAATCCGTTTACGATGTCGAGCATCCGCGGGCGGATCTGCTGGATGCGTTTATCTACGGCCTCCCCGAAGTCTACGCGCCCTATCCGAAGGGAACGAAGTACGTCGGTAATCCGGGCTGCTTTGCCACGAGCATTTCGCTGGCACTTTATCCGGTGCGAGATCTCGTCGCTGAAACCCCCGTGGCCGTCACAGCCATGACGGGCGCTTCGGGATCTGGAGCTCGCGCGAAGGCGACGACGCACTACCCCGACCGTAACGGCAACGTCCGCGCCTACAGCGTGCTCGCGCATCGCCACATTGCCGAGGTCGACCAGACGCTCGGCGTTAAAGGCCACGTGATGTTTACGCCGGTGTCGGGACCGTGGACGCACGGCATCTGGGGCACAGCCACGCTGAGACTGCCCGAAGGCATGACCGAGGCCGACGTCAACACCCGCTTTGACGAGGCCTTCGGCGGACGCCGGCTCATTCGCCTGACGCCCGGCGCTCTGCCCGAGCTGCTGCCCGCAGCCGGCAGCCCGTTCTGCGACATCGGCTGGACGGTCCGCAACGGCGTCCTCGTCATTGGCTTCGCCATCGACAACCTCCTCAAGGGCGCGTCATCGCAGGCTGTTCAGAATATGAATCTGATCTTAGGGCTGCCCGAGACCGCGGGCCTCCTCCCCTCCCCATCCACACAACACACTGCGCACCCGGAGGTCGTACATGTCTGAGGTTTCCGGCACCGACTGGTTTGCCATCGAAGACGATCGTCAGCTTCCCGTTTACAGCCGGCTCCCAATCGCGCTCGTTCGAGGTGAGGGTTCGTTTGTCTGGGATTCCGAGGGGCGACGTTACCTCGACTTTTACGGCGGCCACTGCGTGACGGCGCTGGGCCATTGCCCGCCGCGCGTGGTCAAGGCCATCCAGGAACAGGCGGCGGAGTTGCTCTTCTACTCGAACGTCGTGTACAGTCCAGTCCGCGCTGCCGCCGCCGAGCTGCTGACATCGCTTGCGCCGGACGGTCTGCGCAACGTGTTCTTCAGCAACTCGGGCACCGAAGCCAACGAAACGGCGCTGAAACTTGCACGCACGTCGACCGGACGCACAGGCGTGATCGCGATGGAAGGCGGCTTCCACGGCCGCACGCTGGGCAGCATCGCGGCGACCGGCATCCAGAAATTCCGCGCACCCTACCGGGACGTCCTGCCTCCGGCGCATTTCGTGCCCTTCGGCGACGCCGATGCCGTGGCCGACGTCCTGGCGGAAGATGACGACATCGCCGCCGTTATCCTCGAGCCGATCCAGAGCATGGCCGGGATGACGGTTGCGCCTGACTCGTACTTCGTCCAGTTGCGGCGTCTGTGCGATCAGCACGGCGTCAAGCTGATCTTCGACGAGGTGCAGACCGGCGTCGGCCGGACGGGCGCATTCACGTTCGCACAGCGCGTCGGCGTGACGCCCGACCTCATCACGCTCGCGAAGAGCCTCGGCTCGGGCGTGCCTGTCGGCGCCGTCCTGGCGTCCGACGCCATCCGCCAGACCGTAAAGAGCGGAGATCAAGGCACGACCTTCGGCGGTGGCATGCTTGCCATGGCGGCGGTGAAGTCGACACTCGAGGAACTGGTTGATGGGGGATGGATGGACCGCGTCTCTGACGTTTACAATAAGCTAGAACGGGCGCTGGAGAATGAGGTCGTATCGATTCGCGGACGCGGCTGCCTGATCGGCATCGAACTGGACTTCCCGGCGAGCCAGGC
>CAZRTY010000057.1:6777-10678 GCA_964603055.1 uncultured Rhodothermales bacterium
GACAGAGCCGATGTTCGCCTTCGGCAGATCCAGGCTGCGTCGGAGGTGCCGGTATTGAACCTGGAGTCGGCGTTCTGGCATCCCTGCCAGGAGCTTGCCGACGCCGCGACCATCCATCAGCGCTTCGATGGGGCGCCCTCCGGCCGCAAGTTCGTGTTGACGTGGGCCTATCATCCGCGCGCGCTCCCGATGGCCGTGCCGAACTCGGCGCTGATGGCCGCCGCGCGATCCGGGATGGAGGTCGTGGTTGCGCGTCCGGACGGCTATGAACTCGACGACTCGGTGCTCGAGTCGGCTCGCGCCGCAGCCGCTGCATCGGGCGGAAGCGTGTCAGAAGTCGCCGATCAGACAGAAGCCGCGGAAGGCGCCGACATCGTCTATGCGAAGGCATGGGCCGGGCGGAGAATCTATACTGATGTGGAAGCCGAGGCTCAGCAGCGCTCGGGCCTCAAAGATTGGCGCGTCACATCCCAGCTCATGTCTTCGACCAACAGCGGCGCGTTCATGCATTGCCTGCCGGTTCGGCGCAATGTCGTCGTCGACACCGACGTGCTGAAAAGCAAATCCGCGATCCACTTGAAACAGGCCGAGTACCGGCTGCATGCCCAGAAAGCGATCCTCGAATACCTGTGGGAGTTGCTCTGATGTCCGAGCTTCCAATCGCCGTCGTTAAAATTGGCGGCAGCCTCGTCGACGATCGCGGCGCCATGCAGGCGTTGATGCACGGCCTGCTGCACCTTCGTCAGACGCACCGGCTGGTGCTGGTTCACGGCGGTGGTAAGCAATCGACGACGCTCGCGCGGCGTCTCGGCCACGAGCCGACAATGATTCACGGCCGCCGCGTGACCAGCGACCTCGACCTCTTGGTAGCGCTGTGGACGATGCGCGGCGAGGTCAATACGCGCCTGGCCGCTATGCTGCAGCAGGCGGGTATGCCCGCAGCCGGGATTTCAGGCGCCGACGCGCAGACGGTGCTCGTCACCAAGCGCCCGCCATGGACGATCGATGGCCGCGAGGTCGACTTCGGACACGTCGGCGACGTCCAGCGGATTTCCACCGACCTGATCGATGCTCTCTTCGCGGCCGGCATCGTGCCTGTCGTATCAACGATCGGCATCGACGTCGACGGCAATCTCTATAACGTCAATGCCGACACCGTGGCCACCGAAATTAGCAAGGCGTTAGGCGCAGCACGGATCATATACATCGCCGAATCAGGCGGCGTACGGCGCGATGTCTCAGATCCCGCATCACACTTCGTCAACTTCACGGCTGCCGACCTCGAGCAGGGAGTATCCGAGGGATGGATTATGGATGGGATGCGCGTGAAGCTCGACGTAGCCTATGCAGCGGTCGACGCCGGGATAGCCGAGGTGTATATTGGCGGCCCGAGTGATGTGGCCTCGCCTGAGCGCGCCACCCGAATCAGTCCCTGACTCACCCTGCCGGTTCAATCAACGCCGGTTTGAAAATCGCCGGTCCAGAATGGACGTCATCCCCTTCCTTCGATCTCTCATCCGCTTTCCATCCGTCAGCCGCGAAGAGGCTGAGATCGCGAGCTTCGTCGAGGAAGAAGCTAAGCGGCGCGATCTCAACGTGGGGCGCCATGCCGACAACGTCTATTTTTCGATTGGGGAAGGAGAGCGCCTGCTGTTGCTCAACTCGCACCTCGATGTGGTACCTCCGTCGGAGGGCCATCAGTTTCCGCCGTTTGACGCCGCTGAGAAAGATGGCCGGCTCTACGGGCGAGGCTCCGTCGATGCCAAAGCTAGCGGTGCCGCGATGTCGACGGCGGTCTTCCAACTGAAAGAAGAAGGCTGGCTTCCCAGGAATGGCCGCGTGATGGTCGCCCTGACGGCCTGCGAGGAACTGGGCGGATCGTATAACGGACTCGAAGATCTCCTCCCCCATCTTCCGCCGATCGAGTCGGCGCTTGTAGGCGAGCCTACGAATATGCAGCCGTGCGTTGCACAGAAGGGGCTGCTCATCTTGACCTGCCGCGCACGCGGGCGCAGTGCGCATGCTGCTCGTGCCGCTCTGGGCGACAATGCGATTGAGCGCGCCGCGCGAGACGTCCAGCGGATTGCCGGTATGACGCTCGAGCGGGAAGATCCATTTCTCGGTCCGGCAACCGTCGCCGTGACGACCATCCACGGCGGCGAGGCTCGCAACGTCATTCCGGACGAGTGCACATTCACGCTCGACATCCGCTCAACGCCGGCGTACACGCACGAAGAGCTCATCAAGCATTTCCGCAAGACACTGGAGTCACGCGTGGATGTCCATAGCGAGCGCATCGTACCGGTGGCAACGGATCCCGAAGAGCCTGTCGTCCGCGCGTGCCTCGAGGCCAATCCGGCGGGCGTTCCGTTCGGTTCTCCTACGACGTCCGATTGGATTTTCCTCAAAGACATCCCCACCGTAAAAATCGGCCCGGGGGATTCAAGGCTTTCGCACACGGCACAGGAGAGCATCCCGGTGAAGGAAGTGCGCGACGCCGTCGAGATCTATAAGCGTATTATCAAATCGTACTTCGAGCAGAACGGATGACGCTCTGGAACAAGGGCACGCAAGCTGCCGACTGGGTTACTCGCTTCACCGTCGGCGAGGACCATGTGTGGGATACCTACCTCCTGCCCTATGACATTAGGGGGACGCGCGTGCAGGCGTGGGCGCTCAACCAGATCGATATCCTGTCGGATGATGAGCTGACGTCGATTGACGCGGCGCTGGACGAGCTCGACATGCTGGTCTCGAGCGGCGCCATCATCGTCGAGCAGAATGACGAAGACTGCCACACGGTGATCGAGCGCTTTTTGACGGAGAAGCTCGGCGAGACCGGCCGTCGGATCCACACCGGACGCTCGCGTAATGATCAGGTGCTGATCGCGCTGCGGATGTTCCTTCGGGAGGCAGGGCGCGAGATTGGCACCGGCGCCCGCTCCATCATCGAGTCGCTTTGCCGCATCGGCGAATCGTACGATGACGTCATGATGCCGGGCTACACGCACGAGCAGCGCGCCATGCCGTCGACTCCTGCGCTCTGGGCGATGGGTTATGCAGAGCTTCTCCTCGAGGACCTCGAGACGCTCCGCCACGCTACTAACGCCGTCAACATCTCGCCGGCAGGTACGGCTGCGGGATACGGCGTGCCGATGCTGCCGCTTCCTCGCGAAGAGATGGCTCGGCGAGCCGGCTTCCGCGGACTCCAGCTCCACGTGACTGCGGCGCAGCTGTCTCGTGGCAAGCTCGAGATGCAGTTTGTGCACGCGCTGGTCCAGATCGCCGCAACGCTGAACCGCCTGGCGACGGATCTCGTGCTTTACAACAGCGAGGAGTTCGGTTTCGTGCGCTTGCCGGATGAGATGTGCACCGGAAGCAGCATCATGCCGCAGAAGAAAAATCCGGACGTGTTCGAGCTCGCTCGCGCCGCGTATCATCGAATCGGCGCCGAGATGCAGCTTCTGCAAACGCTGCCGTCGAATCTGCCGTCAGGCTACCATCGCGACCTCCAGTTGACGAAAGAAGCCGTGATGAGAGCAACACTTCGCTCGGCCGATCTCGTAACGGCGATGGAGCAGGGGATTGCGGGTGTGCACTTCGATCGTGATCGACTTCGCTCCTCGCTCACGTCCGACCTGTTCGCCACTGCCGAAGCGTTGAGGCGGGTTCGGGAGGGCACGCCGTTCCGCGATGCATATCGCGAGGCGGCAGAATCACTGTCGAACTTGCAGGTCCCTGCCGATGCCGATGCCCTGGCGGATTACCTGGCGGACGGTTATCCCGGCCGCTGCCGTCCTGATATCGTCTCCCGCCGGCTCGACGACTTTGCCGACTGGCTCGACTCCTGATCGTCCCAGTTCCAGTCCGTCAGCTTTTCCAGGAATTCGTAGGACGTCAG
>CAZRTY010000058.1:0-1778 GCA_964603055.1 uncultured Rhodothermales bacterium
TCCAACTGTAGCGGCATCCGGGCCTGGACGCCGGTTGCTTCGCGCAGCATTGACCGGGCGCCGCTCAGCGTGGCCATGATTTCGCGCTGCTGGCGAGACGTGGTCAGGTAGGAGAGGGCGGTCTGCGCCTCGACGGCAAAGCCTTCGCTGAGCATCTCGATGACCGTCTTGGGGCGGGGGAGGACGCGCAGCGAGTAGGTTCCGGCCTCGAGCTCGGCGCGTTCGGCCGCACGTTCGATCGCCAGGCCGATGTTGCCGACGCCATCGATGAGGCCGAGCTCGGCAGCGTCGCGTCCCGACCAGATACGGCCTTGCGCCAGTTCACCGACGCGACCGACATCCATATTGCGCGACGTCGCGACGAGGTTCAGGAAATCGCTGTACGTGGTGTCGATGAACGCCTGCATCACCTCTTCCTCCTGCGGATTCAGGCTACGCATACCCGACATGAAGTCCGCGTAGGGGCTCGTCCGTACGACGTCGTACGTCACGCCGAGCTTGTTTTCGAGGAAGCCGCTGATGTCGAACAGCATCCCGATGACGCCGATCGACCCGGTGATGGTGGTCGGCGCGGCGAAGATCTCATCACCCGCCATCGCGATCCAGTAGCCGCCCGAGGCCGCCAGGCTCCCCATCGAGACGATGACCGGCTTCTCAGCAGCGGTAAGCTCAATCTCACGTCGCATTGCTTCGGATGCCGAGGCTGAGCCGCCCGGCGAGTCGATGCGCAGGACAACCGCCTTCACGGCGTCGTCTTCGCGGGCCTCGCGGATGGCGTCGTTGAATGTATCCGCACCCAGGTTGGACGACCCTCCGAACGGAGACTCGTCACTTCGGCCGCTGACGATGGCACCGCGTGCGTAGACGATGGCGATATCACCATCACGGCCACGTCCGAGCCCGACCTCCGACGCCGGGACTGTGGCGTAACGCTGCAGGTTCATCGTCCGCAGGTCATCATCGGGATCCATGCCGAGGCGCGATTTGATGCGTGCTTCTACTTCGTCCGGATACGCGAGCATGTCGACAAGGCCGGCCGCGTGGGCATCCTCAGCGGTGAGAATCGGATCGTTCGACGCAATGCGGCGCAGCTCCTCCTCTTCGAGCCCGCGGTGGCGCCCGACGGAGGACATGAACACGTCGTTCATCGTGTCGAGGTAGGCGCGGAGCTGCTCCTCATTCTCAGGCGAGAACTCGACGGCGGTAAACTGATCAGCGGCCGATTTGTACTCACCGGTCCGCAGCACCTGCGTCTCGACATCAAGCATATCGAGGGCCCGCGCGAAGAACGTCCCGCTCATATAAAAGCCGTTGTACTCGAAGATCGAGCCGGGCGAGACGAACACGCTATCGGCAACGCTGGCGAGGAAGTACGATGCTTCGTCCATCCCATAATCATCACTCGAGGCGTAAATCGGTTTGCCCGAGGTTTCTTTGAACGCTTCGAGAGCCGAGTGCAACTCATAGAGCATCCCCCACGAGCCGCCCGGCTGGTAGGTCCGAAACTTGAGCCAGACGGCTTCGATGCGGTCGTCCGCAGCCGCCTTCTGCAGCGCACCCCGAAAGTCGAGCAGGTCGAACGCGGCCGAACCGCCGGCCAGCGACGCGAACGGGTCTGCAGACGTGAGCTCAGGCACGGCGTTGTCGAGATTGACGACGAGCACGCTGCTCGCGCGAACGCGCGGCGTGGGATCGCTGCTTGCGATCATGGCCGCGAACATCAGAATCATGAACAGGAAGACGACGCCCAGCGCAATGAACGTCCCCAGTACACTGGC
>CAZRTY010000058.1:1878-10622 GCA_964603055.1 uncultured Rhodothermales bacterium
GAATCATGAACAGGAAGACGACGCCCAGCGCAATGAACGTCCCCAGTACACTGGCTAACAGATTGGATAAAAAGCGCATAGTGATGAGAGGCGGTAGTATAGAAGAGGGGGGATGCCTCGTCCGGTTACGTACGGAACTGACGTGGGTTACAAAGAGGCGGACCGGGTGAAGGTAAAGATGCCCGCGTCGCTTTGAAACCGCCAAAATCCGTTGGCGTCAGTGGACACCCGAGGCTATGAGGCTAAAGGGAGCCATGCCCGGCGTACGCTGCCGATATGACATCATGGCACATGAATTCGGCCATTGGACAGAGAATCTCTGAATTTGGCCGTTCGGCAAGTTATTTGTGGATCGATCGAGGACTCAGACCATTCTACGACTGTGCAGCGGAAGACATCTACATATCGCTCAACCGACGGACGCGAACTTACGCCACGTGAGCGCGAGATCCTGAAGCTGATCGTGCACAGTTTTATCGAAACGGCCGGCCCGGTTGGATCGGGATACCTAGCGCGTTCGTCAGGGCTCGGCCTCAGCGCCGCGTCCATCCGTAACTCGATGAGCGACCTGGAGTCGCAAGGTTACCTCGACCACCCGTACACGTCGGCGGGCCGCGTGCCCACGGAGCGTGGGTACAGGGCGTTTGTGGATGAGCTCATGGAGACGCCCGCGCTCTCGCCGATGGATAAGAAGCTGCTGCGTGTTGAGTTGGAGCGCCTGATGGGAGACCCCGATGGCCTGCTCCGTGAGAGTTCGCGCATCCTCGGGCGCCTGTCTAATCTGCTCGCCGTGGTGCTGAGCCCGCGGCTCTCCAACGGTGTGCTCGAACGTCTCGAGGTGGTGCCGCTTTCATCCAGCCGGGTGATGTTCGTGCTGAGTGTGCGCGGCAGCCTCGTGCAGACGATCGTGCTCGAGATCGACACTGAGCTGCGTCGCTCCGAGATCGAACGCGTCGTGAATATCCTGAACGAGCGGCTGGCGGGATTAACGCTGGAGGAAATCCGCCGGACGTACGCAACGCGCGTTCGTGACATCGAAGACGAGCAGAGCGGAATCGTGCGGCTTGTGCTTCGAGAAGGCAGCTACATCTTTGCCGATCCGGCCGAGCGGCGCCAGCTTCAGCTTGCCGGTGCGCAGAACATGTTGAAGCAGCCCGAATTCCAGGAGCCCGAGGAGTTGCAGAAGATGATCGGGATGTTGGAAGACAACGAGTTCGTGGTGCACCTGCTGGAAGGCGCCGAGCCGCTGCATGAAGACGAGCCCGGTCGTGCCCGCGTCGCGATTGGCCGCGAAAACGAGAACCACAAGGCTCAGGGATACTCCGTAGTCTCGGCGCGCTACCAGATGGGCGACACCGTCGGTACGATCGGCATTATCGGCCCCACACGAATGGATTATTCCCGCGTGCTCGCACTTGTTGAAGGCATGGCGAGCCTGCTTTCCGGAAATGAACAAGACGATTAACCCACAGGAAATGGATCATAGATCGAAAGAGACTGGCCAGAATGACGTGGCCACGGATGGCGTGGTAAACGAGGCGCAGGAGACAGCCGCCGAGTCAACGGCCGGCGATGACGTCGGCACGTTGCAGAGCGAAGTGGAGCGGCTGCAGGCCGAGTTGGATCAGGCGAAGGAGCAGCTGATGCGCCAGGCGGCTGAGTTCCAGAACTACCGCCGCCGTACGTCGGAGGAAAAGGCCGTGCTGGTCGAAGTGGGCAAAGAAACCGTCGTACTTCAGTTGCTCGATGTGATGGACGACATGACGCGATCAGTTGAGGCCGTTACCGCTGATGGTGCCACGCTCGACTCGCTTCGGCAAGGCGTCGAGATGGTGCATCGCAAGATGGTGGACGAGTTCGACAAGCTGGGCGTCCATCCGATAGAAACCGTCGGCAAACCTTTCGACGAGAACCTGCACGAAGCCATGATGCGGCAGCCGGCACCGGAGAACACGGCGCCGGGCACGATACTGCATGAGATTCAGCGCGGCTACCGAATGAATGACCGCGTGTTGCGGCATTCGCGTGTGATCGTGGCTTCAGACGAAGCAGGAGACGAATAACACCGTCGTCCGACGGGATTTAATTTTATGCGCGATTACTACGAAGTCCTCGGCGTCGAACGTAAAGCCTCGCCTGAGGAGTTAAAGAAGGCGTATCGAAAGCTGGCGATGAAATACCATCCGGACCGAAATCCGGATGACGCCGAGGCTGAGAATGCTTTCAAAGAAGCTGCCGAAGCGTACGAGGTTCTCTCTGACCCAGGCAAGCGCCAGCGGTACGATCAGTTTGGTCATGCCGGCGTGAAGGGCAACGGAGCCGGCGGGGGTGCAGGGTTTCACGACATCAACGACATCTTTAGCGCCTTCGGAGACATTTTCGGCGGCGGCTCGATTTTCGACGAGATGTTCGGCGGGCGTGGGCGCCCACGCGGACCGCGGCAGGGGCGAGTGGGCAGTGACCTGCGAATTAAGCTTGGCCTGACGCTCGAGGAAGTCGCAGAGGGATCCGAGAAGAAGATCAAGGTCAAGAAGCACGTCGCTTGTGAAGTCTGCGACGGCTCGGGTGCGGAAGGCGGGCAAAGTGGGTACGACACCTGCAGCATGTGCCACGGTGTTGGAGAACTGCGGCAGGTGTCACGTTCGGTCTTCGGACAGTTCGTGAACGTGCAGCCGTGCCCCAACTGCGGCGGCGAAGGGCGGACGATCCGCAAGCCATGCATCGAGTGCAAGGGAGACGGGCGGGTGAAGGGCGAGGAAACACTGACGATCAACGTCCCGTCCGGTGTGCTCGAAGGCAATTACCTCACCATGCGCGGCGGCGGCAACGCCGGACTCCGCGGCGGCCCCGCAGGCGATCTCCGCATCGAGATCGAGGAGGTCCCGCATGAGCACTTCACGCGCGAAGGCCTCGACATCTACTACGATTGCCACATCAGCGTGCCCGACGCCGCGCTTGGCACCGAAGTCGAAGTGCCCACGCTGAAAGGCCGCGCCCGGGTTCAGATCGATCCCGGTATGCAAAGCGGACGCATTTTGCGGATGCGCGGCCGCGGCCTGCCGGAGCTGAATGCGTCGCGAACAGGCGATCAGATGGTGCGCATCCAGGTGTGGACGCCGCAGAACCTGACCGCCAGGGATCGCGAACTTCTCGAGCAACTGCGCGAATCGGATGCGTTCGTTCCCCGGCCCGAAGACGAACGCAATCAGAAGTCGTTCTTCAGCCGCGTGAAAGACGTCTTCACGTGAACGGACCGAAGTCATCGATACTCTTATTGACGATCCATATTTAATTTCATGTCTGGTGCGTTTACGGGAGAGGGGTTGAGACGTGTGATGCGCTACGTACCTTCGCCGGTGACGGTGATTACGTTCTTCAGCAATGATGAGCCACGCGGGATGACGATTGGATCGTTCACGAGTGTATCGGTCGATCCGCCGCTGATCTTGTTCAACGTCGACCGGCAGTCAGGATCGCACGATGCCATCAGCGAGGCGCCCCGTTTTACCGTTAATATTCTGGCCGAAGATCAGGCCGCGATCGGGCAGCATTTTGCCACGTCGGGCCTTGAATCAGAAGAACAGTTCGCGCCGATCGAGCTGATGGATGCCGAGCGCCTGATTATCGACGGAACCGTGGCATCGCTCCACTGCGAGACCACGGCCCGGCACCGTGCGGGAGACAGCACCATCATCGTGGCGCGCGTCCTCGAAGGCAGCGGATACGACGGCCGCCGTCCGCTGCTCTATCACAATCGTACTTACCGATCGCTAGGCGAGTCGATGGAAGTCAGCTTGTTTGCTCCCGTAAACCGGGCATCCAAAGAGACGCCGTAAACACCGGCGCCGAAGAACGCGAAGTCGTACCTGGCGGGGTCGTCTGGATCGAGGCGGCGGCAGTTTTCGGTCAGCTCCATCGCGGCGCGCCAGTCATCCGTGCGGCGCTCGACGAGGCCGAGCTCGCGCGCCTGGCGCCCGGAGTGGACATCCAGCGGAAGCACAAGCTCGGACGGCGCGATCGCCGTCCACGCGCCGAAGTCGACCGGCCCCGGCCGAACCATCCAGCGCAGATACATATTCAACCGCTTGCACGCACTCCCGGTCGACGGCCTCGCGAGGTGCTTCTTGAGACGAGCAGGCGTTGCGGCATCTTCCGTAAGCAAGCTGTTGCTGAATCCTTCGATCGCGCTATGAATCGACCGGTCTGCGCCGAGGTGACGCGCGAAGAGCTGCTCGACTGAACCGTAGCGGCGTAGCAGAAGCCCCAGGTTGTGCGTCAGCCAGTATGCATCGTCCGGCTGGAACGTCCGGTGCTTGAAACCGGCGAGCGCACCCGCATCGCCCGACGTGGCGAAGTCGTACACGAAGCGGTACGGCCGGTAATCCATCCGCTCGCAAAGCTCTGCCATCTTATCGAGGATCGTCTGGCGCCGCCCCCAGGCCAGGATCGCCGCGTAAAGGCCGATGACCTCACGGTCCCGCGGATCGTCGAATCCGTGCGGCACAGAAATCGGGTCGGCGTCGATAAAGTCGACATGCTCAAACCGCTCCACGAGCGCGTCGAGATATTCCTTTAGCTCCGAGTAAGGCAACGAGGAAAACGGATTGGCTGTAACGGGACGATCCTGAACGGGAGGCCTCGGCTCTTCTTTTCAGTCGCGTGCGCCGGCCTGCAGGTGGTTATGGTTTGGGAAGGACCGGGTTCGGCCTTGCCACAATCTTCGGCTGTGCACCGGGACGCCGGTGGCATCCGCTTCGAGCGGCGGCTCTTATGCCCACCGCTCGGACGCAGAGTCTGACGGCGCTCGTTTGTCGGCGGTTGCTTGTCGGCGGTTCGCTGGAAGACGGAGTATGATTCTATGCGTCCCGGCGGTCGACGCAAGAGCCGTGAGGGCCGGCCGCCGGCCATCACCGTCCCGGCGCACGGTTAGTGAACAAAGGCGAGGCCGAGCCCGGTCCTTCCCCCAATAATACGGCCGAGGGTTGCCGGCTATGGGTAATCGCTCGTGCGAGAACGAAGAATCATAGACCAGAAACCACGCACGGCATCGCAATATGAATTTACCCAGAGGCATTTTGGGTGCGCCGGCCGTGGCCGATACGTAAACCGATGCATGTGAAGACCTTCGTCCCATATCCATTCGCGCTCGTCATGCTTGCGGCGCTGCTGTGGCTGCCTGTAAACGAGGCGGCGGCACAGGATTCGTTGCGCACACCTCGGGATGTGCAGGAGCTGGCGGTGGGCTACGACGCGTTGATGCGGCAGTACGCGCAGTTGCGGCGGGTTGCGGAAGCGGGCGTGGTGGGCGGTGAGCAGGATGGTTTGGAGCGGATTGAGATCGATGGGCTGGTGGTGGATGAGACGCAGACGCGGCTCGGTGGAGATTTCTATGCGCTGTTTCATGCGCGCTGGATAGCCCCCGAGGGTGCCGTCAACTATACCATCGTGGTGCGAGAGCAGCCGCTACCGAATATCGGCACGCGCATTCTGGTGCATGTGAATGATGAGGTGGCGTTTCAAACGCAGCTTCAGCCGAGAGAGGAGATGGTCGAGGCCGCCGCACAGCAGGGACTTTTCTACACGCATCGATTTGTTCAGGGACTATCAGCCAGGGAAGAATATGTCTACTAATAGATCGTCGCAGAATCGATTGGCACAGCATTCTGCGCGGCGGTTCGCGTCGGCGTGGGTCAGGCTCGGCGCCGCGATGGGTTTCGTGGGATTGCTGCTGGTTTGCATGACGGCGCGGCCCGCCGAGGCGCAGCAGTTTGTGTATCAGCCGAAGAATCCGGCGTTTGGCGGCTCCTACCTCAACTATTCGTGGCTCTTGCAATCGGCTGAGGCCCAGAAGGACACCGAGACGGGGCAGACATCGAGCTTCATGCGCAACCCGTTCGACGATTTTCAGAACAGCTTGCAGCGTCAGATCCTGAGCCAGCTCTCGCGCGAGCTCGTGCACAACCGTTTCCGAGACCTCGACCTGACGCAGGAGGGCCGTTTCGACCTTGGCGATTACATCGTCGAGGTGGTGCCGGGGCTCAGCGGCGTCTCGATTCGGGTGTTCGACGTGCTCTCCGGCGATGAATCCGTTATCACGATTCCCTCTTATTGATGTCGACGTTTAACGGCAGACTTGCACTGGCGCTACTTATCGTCGCTGCGGTTGCATCGGGCTGCGCGAATTATATGGCGCCCTTTGAAACGACGGCGGCGCATCCCGGCATCGAGACGCGTGCGGGTGCTGAATTGCGGCGCCTGCCACCGCCTGAAGAGAAGGTGGTGGTGGCTGTGTATCGTTTCCGCGATCAGACCGGGCAATACAAGCAGGCCGAGAACATGGCGAGCTGGTCGACAGCCGTGACGCAGGGTTCGACGTCGATCCTGATGCGCGCGCTGGAAGAGTCGGGCTGGTTTGCGCCAATCGAGCGCGAGGGACTCTCGAACTTGCTGAATGAGCGGCAGATAATTCAGTCGATTCGCGCGCAGCACACGGGCCCGAACGGCGAGCCGCTTGGACCGCTGCCACCGCTGCTGTATGCAGGCGTGATCCTCGAAGGCGGCATCATCGGGTACGATACCAACGTGATTACCGGCGGAGCGGGCGTGCGATACTTCGGCGCCGGCGCGGCGGGTCAGTTTCGGCAAGACCAGGTGACGGTCTACCTGCGCGCGGTGTCGACGCAGTCGGGGCGCGTGCTGAAGACGGTGTACTCAACGAAGACGATCATCTCGCAGAAGGTCGACGCCGGCTTATTCCGGTACGTGGATGCCAACCGACTTCTCGAAACGGAGGCCGGCTACACATTCAATGAACCGCCTGTGCTGGCCGTAACTGAAGCGATCGAGGAGACTGTAAAGAGCCTGATCATCGAAGGCGTTCGGGAAAACCTGTGGGCGCTTCAGAATCCGAACGATGCGAGTTCGGAGGCCTTTGCCGAGTACGACGCCAAGGTTGACGAAACCGCCGAGCTGAGTTACTTCGGACGCCCGACGGGCAGCTACCGCAGTTTCGCCGGTATTGGCGTGCGGATGGGGACGCAGCGGTACCAGGGCAATTACCGCGATCCGTTGATGCGGCCGGTGGGCTCGATCGACGCCGCCGTCAGAATTACTGACCGGCTGTTCGGTCAGATCGATGGCTCCGTGGGTGGCATTGCGGCCGGCGGTGCATTCTCGCGTGTGCAGGGCAAGCTCGGACTCGGAATGCGGTATCTGTGGATGCCCAACGAAAGATTCTCACCGTATGTGACGGCTGGTGTCGGGCTACTCGTGCAGAACGAGTGGAAGCAAGGCTTCGGCGACGGCCTGTTTACGTTCGTCGGCGCTGGCGGAGGCGTCGAGTATATGCTCACGCCGTCAGTCGGTCTCTCGCTTGGGTATCGGTTCGACTACATGTTGCAGGATGGCCTCGATGGCGTCCAGCAAGGCAAGCTGAACGACAGCGTCTGGGGCATTCAAACGGGGATAACGTACTACCCGCGCTGGCTGTAATCGGCTGATCGTATCGATCAAATCCACGCGCGCCGCAGGGCAGCTTCAGAGGCGCGTTCAAGACCAAGTACGCGATTAAGTTTTCGCTTAATCAACCGATAGAACTCATCGTGACCACCTTCCTTTTCCTCCTCGCCAAGAAGTGATTCGAAGATTGATGTTGCCTCGACTGCGGGTCCACCGGATCTCCTCCTTTAGTCTGTGCATGATGGCACTCTCGGCCGCCCTGCTTCTTACGGGCTGCAAGGAAGGCGACCTCGGCCCTGAACTCGCCGGCGGCATCGACGGACTCGTGCTTGATTACGCGACGTCCCAGCCGGTACAAGGCGCAAGCGTCACGACGAGTCCGCCGACCGACGCGCTCGTCACCGACCGACACGGCCGGTTCACATTGCGGGATATTGAGGCGGGCAATTATACCATCCACGCACGGAAGCCCGGCTACGAGGCCAACAGCGTGACCGTTCGCGTGAGGGAGAACAGGACCGCTGAAGCAACGATCTTCCTGGAAGAAGGATCAGAATCAGAAGAAGTCGTAGCGGCCGTCGATGTTGTGATCAACGAATGGTGGCGAACGGCGGAAGGTGATAGCTCATTCGTCCACGTAGAGTACCTCGTCACGAATAGCGGAACGCAAGACATCCGCGCCTTCGATGTCAACTTCCGCATTGATGCAGCAGACGCCGAGTTTTATCACCAGGAGTCTGGTGCCGACCTGAAACGCGGCCAGATGCGCGTGGGTGGGTTCCGGAAGTTTACGCGCTCGTTCGAAGCCGACTCGGTGCGTGTGGAGTCGACCTGGTTCGAATGATCTCGCGCCCGTCGGGCCCGCGCTAAAACGCCTCGAGCAACGTCAGGTAGAGCGCGCCGCCTTCGGCACCGATCGCGTAATCGATTCGTGCGGTCACGCCCGATTCGTTGAGGCGAAAGCGCACTCCGCCGCCAAACGAGGCACGGACGTGATCAGTGCTCAAGTCGCTGACGCTATGACCGACGCCGCCGACAGCCGCGAACGCTGCTCCGCCGACGCGCCACATAATCGGGAAGCGATACTCAGCCTGCGCGACGGCAGAGATCCTGTCACGGAAGCGCCCTTCGTGATATCCACGTAAGCGGCGGGAGCCGCCGACCATCGGCATCAAGGTGAACGGCGCATCGGATGTCGTTGCATCCACAAAGACCTGAGCCGCCGCGATATGCCGACCACTGAGCGTAAAGAAGCGGCGGGCGTCGAGCGTGAGCCGGAGAAAGTC